>WQZE01000018.1 GCA_009780875.1 Bacillota bacterium
GGGTCAGGACTCCCATCTATATGAATAATGTTGGCATCCTCAAAGCATCTCACACAATGCACAATGGCATCCACTTCTCTAATATGTGACAAAAACTTGTTGCCAAGACCCTCGCCCTTGGAGGCACCTTTGACAAGTCCTGCAATATCCACAAATTCAAGCATTGCCGGTATGATTTTTTGGCTGTTGTACATTTTTGCCAAAACTTGCAATCTTTCATCGGGCACCGCAACGCTCCCCACATTGGGCTCAATGGTACAAAAAGGATAATTGGCACACTCTGCACCCGCTTGCGTAATTGCATTGAATAGCGTACTTTTGCCCACATTGGGCAATCCTACAAGTCCTAGTTTCATATCTACCTCTTTTGGTTTGGTTGGGTGTCTGTGTGTCAAGTTTGCCACGCAAGCCAACAATGCTCTACATTGTCCATAGTATTATATACCCAAACCATACAAAAAGTCAAGCAATCTGCTTGACCCCTGTATTTTGAAAAATTCCTTTTTGCAAATCTCTTACAAAGACTGACGATTTTCAAGGGCTTTGGACAAAGTCAAATCATCCACATATTCAAGGTCACTGCCCATACTGACCCCTTGGGCAATGCGAGACACTTGGACGCCCAAGGGCTTGATGATTCTCGCAAGGTACAACGCTGTGGCCTCGCCCTCCACATCCGGATTGGTGGCAACAATGACCTCACGACAATCCGCCAATCTAGCAAGCAATGGTTTGATTCTCAAATCATTGGGACCCCTCCCATCCAACGGACTAATCGTGCCGTGCAACACGTGATACAAACCTTGGTAGCACCCACCCTTTTCAATGCTGAGCACATCTTTGGGGTACGCAACCACGCAAATGATATCACTCTCTCTTTTGGAACAAATCTCACATTTTTGGCTCTCGGCAAAAGTTCCACAAATCTCACAATACCTTACCTTTTGTTTGACCTCTTGGAGTGCGTGACAAAATGCGTCCACCTCACTTTGGGCCATATCCACCACTTTGTACGCATACCGCATCGCTGTTTTTTTGCCCACGCCACCCAAGGACTGGAACTTTGCAATCAGCATCTCAATACTGTCTGTATGTTTCATCATAAGACCATCCCCCTTGCCCAAACAAAAAACTCAGCACCAACGCACTGAGTTTTTTGTTACAATCCAAAACTCACCCAAAGATTGTAAAACTGAAAATTTGGCAGGGGTGACGCGACTCGAACACGCAACCAATGGTTTTGGAGACCACTACTCTACCATTGAGCTACACCCCTACAAATGGCAACATAATACATTGTACCAAAACTTGCAAAAATTGTCAATCAATTTTGCCCCAAACTCAAAAAAATCTTTCTTCATACATTTTGAACACCACCCAGACACTTGTGTGACAAGCACACATCATTGCTCAAAAATCAGATTCTTGATGCTATCTAGCGTTGGGGGTGTTTGCCTTAGATTCCAAATAAAGCAACTTTGGTCTATATTAAAAACCGTTTGTCCCTCCATTTGCTGCCTTGTAATCCAATGAATATTATCATCTGTAATGGTGGATAAATTTACAAAGGCTACTTGCCCGTTGAATATGTCAAAATGAACCACTACGGTACATATGCCCTGCTCTCTTGATTGCCGTCTCGCTTCTCTAACCTTATACTCTTTGATATCGTTCACGCCTTGATACCCCGACTGCATTTCAATTCGCAAAACCTTGTCTTGCAATTTTATCTCAAAATCGGCTTCGGGTTGTCTTGCAAAGTTGGCAGGATTTGCCAAATTGTCCTTGCCTGTGATGGCAAAATCTTTTTCATCAATTGCAAAAACCTTAGCCAATGCTTTTGTAAAAAAGAGACTAGACACCCATCCACGCATCCAACTAAAATACACTTGCTCAGGACGCCTACCTTGATTGTTTAAACGAGGCAATATTTCATACCCTTTCAACATTTGCAACACACTATCCACATTTTTTACCAAAAATTCTTCTATGTTGATCCACCTACAACTAAGATGCACCACCGAATTTAAAGTACGAACAATCTCTTTGTCAAATCATCTATATATGCAAAATTGATGTCCGCCTTGATATCTTTCCCCGACAAAAATAACTTCAATTCTTTTTGAGACAAAATCCCCATTGACTTTCGGTACTCTGTAAAATCATTTGCATTAAACACACTCACTCTCCTTCAAATAAACAAAAACTTGCTCTGCTAATTTTATTGATAATAGTGGAGGTACCGCATTGCCAATTTGCAAATTTTTCTTCCCTCTACTTCCAAAAAATCTAAATGTATCTGGAAAACTTTGCAATCTTGCCCCCTCTCGTGTAGTGAGGGCTCTACTATCCCGTGGGTGAATGCACCTTGAAGACGAAACACACGCAAAATTGCGAGTCACGGTTGGCACGGGTCTATCCCACCATAATTTGGCATATGTGTTTTTGTACCCACTTTTGGGGCGTATATCCTCTGGCAAATCATCCTTTGTTTGCCCATCTTGCAAAGTCTTCATAATTTTTTGCAAATGGGCTCCATTATTGGGTGCACTATGTTCTTCTAGTTGTGTAGCGTTTCGTCTCATAATGCTTTGAAAATGATTCAATGAACCACACTTATAGTGAGTGGACACCCCACCACTCTCCAATTCGGATAAATCACCCAACGCATCACCCATTGTGACAGCTGGTAATAACTTATTCAAAGAGTTGTCTACTTCACCGTGTGTGGGTTGTGGAAACCGAAATGATACAGCATTTTTTTTGCCAACCAATATCACTCTCTCTCTTACTTGTGGAACACCAAAATGGACAGCATTCAACACCTTATATTCTAGTTGATAGCCCAACTGTTCAAACTGACTCTGCACAATCCTAAACAAACTACCTTTTTCCATACTAAGCAAACCTATGACATTTTCAAAAAGAAATATTTGAGGTTGCAGGATATTGATAATTCTAGCAAACTCATAAAATAAATTTGCCCTATCATCATTTTTCCTTTTCCCAAGAGTAGAATATGATTGGCAAGGTGGCCCGCCTACTACAATGTCTACTTTGCTATTCGACTTATCACGCAAATGCTCCTTTGTAATTTCTCTAATATCACAGTTCAACACTTTCACTGTCGGATGATTCAAAGCATATGCCGTTGCCGTGTCCTTATCGCACTCATTGGCCATCAAGATTTCAAAATTCTGGTTGTTAAAAAAACCATAACTCAACCCTCCCACGCCTGCAAATAAATCTACTACCGTATATTTCTTGACCATATACATTATTATAACACATTTGTGTATGAATTGACAACAAAAAACACTGCCACGCCACCCAAATTGTGTGCTCATTATGAATGACTACCTAAGTTTCTGATAAAGCAAACTCATATTGGGCGAATATTGGCACTAGTGTTTCTCTTTTAATAAAAGTGATGTGTTTATATAAAAATTTAGCATCATTAAAAAAGTATGGTAATAACTCCATATTAACCGCAATCTGAATTTCATTTGTATGCACCACTGCATCTCTAAAATCAGCCAATCTACCAGTTTGAGCCTTCATCTTCCATTCATCCACATTCTCTTCATCAACTCGGTTTAGCGACTTGTCTTTATCAATTTGACCAGCAAAAAAGTCTTTTATGATTTCAAAATATCCCTGTCTCTCACAAGTACTTGCAAACAACTCTAATAAATGGTTGTTAAAATTAACTTCTTCTATCAAATTTGCACATTCCCAAGTGGTTTCCCCATAGATCATTTTTTTCTTATTCTCCTCCTCAAACGATATATGCTTTATTTTCCCATTGTGATTAAATGGTATTGTTGAGCACATAGATAAACTGAATGACATTATCATTTGCAAATCATTACTTGTTGGCACCGCTTTAACGACTCCTGCTATTTTGCTTTCCAACTTATCTGCTTCCTCTTGAATTTTGGGACATTTGCGTTCAAATTTTACAAATTCCTTTTTCATTTTTCCAAAAAAAGTTCTCAATATAGTGATAGCATACTTGGCCAAACTATTTACAACCAACACATTTTGCCATCCGTATTGTTTCAACAAGGCCTCTATTGCAAAAATCAATGCTTGCCTAAGCTTTTCAATTTCTATATACCCATAATCATTTTTTGGTAATTTTTGTGCTTTCCCCTCATCATCTATTTTAATCTTATTCTTACTAGCACCACCTACCCTACTCCTATATAAAAGAGTTTCAATCTTCCATATTTCCTCGTGAATCATTGCTTTACAATCAATGCCACCCCTAATGACATATTCATTATTGCATTTTAAATGGTCGCAAACATTTTTTAACGCTTGCATTTGTTCTTTGTTCACTAAATCATCTCGGTCACTCATTGCTATAATCCCCTTGTATACCACGATAACCATTGTTGCATCAAAAAAGGCATAGCAAATTTGGTTATCTTCCACTGCTATGCCCCCTTAATATCATTTTGCAAACTCTGTGGCTCTGGATTCACGGATGACATTGACTTTGATTTGACCTGGGTATTCCATTTCGGACTCAATTTGTTTGGCAATGTCTTTGGCCATATAGGCGGCTTTGACATCATCTACTTGTTCTGGTTTTACGATGATTCTTATCTCACGGCCGGCTTGGAGGGCATAAGATTTTTCTACACCACCAAAACCATTGGCAATGGTTTCTAGTTTTTCTAGCCTTTTGACATAGTTGTCTACGGACTCTCTGCGGGCTCCTGGGCGTGCACCCGAGATTGCATCCGCAATTTGCACAATGAGTGCCTCAATGGTTTTGATTTCAATGTCATTGTGGTGGGCTTCTATACAGTGAATAACGGCTGCATTTTCTTTGTATTTTTTGGAAAGTTCCACGCCTATGCTGACATGGGTGCCCTCATACTCTTGATCAACGCCTTTGCCCAAATCGTGGAGCAAGGCACCTCTTTTGCAAACGGCGACATCGGCTCCGACCTCGGCCGCAATGGTGCCCGCAATATACGCACACTCAACGCTATGTCTCAAAATATTTTGACCATAACTCGTACGATATTTGAGCCTACCCACAAGTTTGACCATCTCTGGGTGCATTCCCATAATATTGGTTTCATAGATGGCAGCATCGCCCGCTTTTTTTATCTCTGCGTCCACTTCTTTTTTGCATTTTTCAACCAATTCTTCTATGCGACTTGGGTGAATGCGACCATCGCTAATCAGTTTTTCAAGTGACAGTCTGGCAATCTCACGACGCACGGGGTCAAAACTGGAAAGTACAATGACCTCCGGCGTGTCATCCACAATCAAATCCACACCTGTTGCGGCTTCTAACGCTCTAATATTGCGACCCTCTCTGCCGATAATACGACCTTTGAGTTCGTCAGATGGCAAGTTGACCACAGAGATGGTTGCCTCAGCACAATGGTCTACGCAACAGCGTTGAATCGCACTCGTCACAATCTCCCGTGCTTTTTTGTCGCCTTCATCTTTTGCGGCGTCCTCAATGTCCCTCACAATCTTGAACGCATCTTGCTTGGCTTCATCAATTGTTTTTTCTATGAGCATAGCCTTGGCTTCTTCTTTGCTCATTTTGGCCGCCTGCTCAATAGCCTCCTGCATTTTTTGATGTGATTGTGCAACTTCTTGCTCTTTGCGTTGCAAGTCTTGCTCTTTGACCACAAACTCTTGCTGCTTGTCTAGCACCATTTGTTTGGTCTCTTCCATTTTTTTGTCAAGTGTCTCTTCTTTTTTCTCAATGGTTTCTTCTTTTTTGAGCAACGCTTGCTCTCTTTGCTTGTGTTCAACCTTTTCTTGTCGCAAAAGTTCTCTGTCCGTTTTTAGGTCGGATTTGAGTGCGTTGACCTCTTTTTCAAAAAACTCTCTTTCTTTTGCAATACGCTCTTTGGCTTCTAGCACAATGTCTTTGCTCTCTGTCTGTGCTTTGGACACCGCTTCTTGTGCTTGCAAAATGGCTTTGCTCATATAGTCTTGTGCCGACTTTTTGGCTTTTTTGTTGATGATGCCACCCACCAAAAAGCCCAACGCAACACCTATCACAAGCCCCACAAATGCGAGCCCTATTCCTAGTCCTGTACTCACTATTTTATTCTCCTTTTATGATGGTTGCTCCCTCTCTTTTTTGCAAAACTTGTACAAGTCTTGCTATTTATTCAATTTCGTTCTCGTCAAAATCATCTTCTTCTACTTGCTCTGCCGCATCCTCAAACCCTTTGTCGGACACCGCTTTGCGTACTTTGGTCTCTATATCTGCACAAAGTTTTTTGTCGTCAATCAATTTTGCACGCACATTCTCCTTGCCTTGTCCCAAACGCTCCTCGTTGTAGTTGAACCAACTGCCCGCTTTTTGCACAATGCCGTGCTCAATCGCCATATCCAAAATACAACCTTCTTTACTGATACCTTTGCCAAAAATAATGTCAAACTCTGCCACTCTAAAAGGAGGTGCCAATTTGTTTTTGACGACTTTGACTTTGGTATGGTTGCCCACAATGTCTGTACCATCTTTGAGTTGGTCAGCACGGCGGACATCCATCCGAATACTAGAATAGAATTTGAGTGCCTTTCCGCCAGGGGTTACCTCTGGACTGCCGTACACATTGCCAATTTTTTCACGCAATTGGTTGATAAAAATGATACAAGTCTTTGACTTGGACACAATGCCTGTCAGTTTTCTGAGTGCTTGTGACATCAATCTTGCTTGCAAGCCCATAGGACTATCACCCATATCACCGTCAATTTCTGCTTTGGGAGTCAAGGCGGCAACGCTGTCAATGACCACCACATCAAAAGCCGCACTACGAACAAGACTCTCTGCAATTTCAAGTCCTTGCTCGCCGTTGTCAGGTTGTGATATCAAAATCTTGCCAAGGTCAATACCCAATTTTTGTGCATACACAGGGTCCAAAGCGTGTTCCGCATCAATAAACCCAACGGTACCGCCCAGTTTTTGTGCCTCTGCAATGATATGAAGTGACAAGGTGGTTTTTCCGCTAGACTCGGGTCCATATATCTCAATGATACGCCCTCTGGGAACTCCGCCAATCCCAAGCGCCAAATCTACGGACAAACAACCCGTTGGGATGACCTCTATGGGTGCTACCGATACATCCGTAAGACGCATAATAGCACCTTTGCCAAAACTTTTTTCTATTTGGGCAACCACCAAGTCAATTGCTTTTGCCTTTTCGCTGCTCTCTTTTTGGGATACCGCCCCTTTGCCCTCTATATCTTTATCTTTTTTTGCTGCCATTTGTTTATCCTCTTTTATTTATTACACATTGCCACTGCAATATGTACCCGCACAAAACACTTTATGTCAGCATTTTGTACAATTTGAAAATCGCATTGTCAATCCCTTTTTGCACAATCTCTTTGCGAGTACCCGCAAATTGTTGCGGAAACACATGGATGGCATCCCTTGTCCCAATCGCCAAAAAACATTGCCCCGTCACATCCAGTCCATTGATAGTATGCGTGCTTGCATAGCCCGTGGTAGCCAACACAAGGTCATAAGTTGGATTTTGCACCAACAATCCAGCCGCCATCTCATACGCCACATCACCGCTCACGACCCCAAAGTTTTGGATGGTCTGCGGACTCACCCCCAATCGTTTTTGTTTGGCATAGGGGCTGTAACACACCATCCCTTCACAAAAATACGCACTGGCACCCGCTACACTACACAGCGATTTTGCAATACCTCCCGCCGTGTACGACTCGGCAACCGCCACTTTGACCCCTGCTTTTTTGAGCGCATCTGCCACTTGCTCCATCATAGATTTGCCATTGGCTGCATACAAAAACTCTTGTAGTCTTGCTGAGATTTTGGCAAGCATATCTTGCACTACGATTTCTTCTGTGCGGTGAGGCACCCGCATCACAACAACGACACTGTCATCCTCGCTCAAAAACTCAAATTTAATCTTGGATTTGTTGACCATCAAATCCGCCAGCACACTTTTGATTTGGTCACTTGACTTTGAAAAAACGCCAAATTTGATAATCCTTGCTTTTGATTTGGTGGGCAAAAATTCTTGCAAGGCATCTTCTATGCTTTCATAGTCATATCCAGGCAACACCATATACCGAATCCCATCAAACCCAAAAACACGCTCTCTAAAATCTTGCCCAAACCTACTTTTCAAAAAACTCAAAAACTGTTTGGTGTGCCCCGTCAAAATCACGCCATCGGGTGTGGCACTGCACATACTGTATGCATAGTCAAAAGTATGCTTTGTGCAGTTGCTCGCCCAAACCACATCCAAGCCGTTCTCCATCAGTTTTGCGGTCAACCCCTTGTCTACGCCATTGCTCGCAAGCCCATCAATACAAATATTGAGTAACCCTATTTTCATAACTATTTTTGTTGGGCAGCACTGCCTAGAAACCGAATACCCTACACAATTTTGAATTGCAACAACCCATCAAAGCGTCTATGTCGCACCTTGCAAGACTTGTTTGTTTTTGACAATATAATTGACACAAGACACCATAGATACAACGGCACTCAGCGACAAAATTGCCAATCCACTATATGCCACTACATCCAATACAAGCCCTTGATGAGATGCAAAAGATGCCAACGGCAACAAGACAATAAGCCCAATCATTTGCGTGATGGTTTTGATTTTGCCCAACTTGTCCGCCGCCAAAACCAATCCTTTGCCACTTGCCACCAACCGAAACCCACTCACAATCATCTCTCTACTGATATACACCAAGGCAATCACCAAGATACAACGTCCAAACCAATTGGACTCATTGTGTCCAACCCAATCATATTGCAAAAACACCAGCAATACAGCGGCTGCATTGACCAAAATTTTGTCGGCTATCGGGTCCAAAAACTTGCCAAAGTCGGTAATCAGATTGTATTTGCGTGCAATGTATCCATCCAACATATCGGTCAAAGAGGCAATCGCAAAAATACCCATTGCAATCAAGTGGTGATAAGGAATGCACGAAAGCAAAAAGACAGCCACAAAGAATGGCACAAGAATCACTCTCAATACGGTGAGTTTGTTTGGCAAGTTCATAGGACCTCCCTCTTGCTTTCTCACAATTTACAAATGAACATTTGCAAATATATTACACCACTACTCCATTATTATAACAAAAAACAAAAAATAAGACAAGCAATAAACCGTCTTATTTTTATAAATTTATCATTTTTTTTGAGCACACCCTTGCGTGCCCAGTGATTTATTTTACGAGTGCCTTTTTGTACTCTATGCTCCACTGCTCCAATTCATTGGCTGCACGCAAGGCGGTGTCGCTAGACATTCCCCCACTCAGCCTTGCTACCTCTTTGGTCTTTTGCTTGCCCGATATGGGTACAATGCTGGTGGTGGTTTTTTGATTTTTGTTCTCAGATTTGGCTATCAAATAATTCTTGTCCGCCATCGCAACGATTTGGGACAAATGGGATACACAAAGCACTTGCTTGTGCCTAGATATCTTGGCAAGTTTTTTGGCAACGGCTTGCCCTATCACTCCGCTAATGCCCGTATCAATCTCATCAAAAATCAAGGTATCTATGCTCTCTATTTGCGACATAATCACCTTGATAGCCAACATAAACCTTGACATCTCGCCCCCAGATATGACCTTGGCAAGCGGTTTGATGGGCTGACCTTTGTTGGTGCTCAAATAGTACTCCACACCATCAAATCCGTTTGCCCCCACCCTTTTGTCCATCTCTTGAAGCGTTGGCTTGTCCGCAAAACGAACTTCAAATTTGGCTCCTTGCATACCAAGTTCGTCCAACTCTTGAATCATTGCTTTTTCTAGTTTACCTGCCGCCACTCTCCTAAGTTCGCTCAGTTCTTCACAAGTTTTGTACAGTTCCGCTCTTTGTGTGGCAAGTTTTTTTTCAAATTTGCTAGCCACTGCATCGGCATCACAAAGCAAATCAAGTCTCTCTTTGGCTCGCTGCAAGTACTCTGCAAGCACCTTTCCCGCTCCATATTTCCGCTTGATTTTGCGGACGAGTTCCAGTCGCTTTTCAATCCCATCTATATCATTGCCTTGTCCCTCAAACGACGCTATGGCATCACTTGCGGTGTCCGCAATGTCCTTTATCTCCCATTTTACACTCTCCACCCTGGTGGCAAGGGTTTCAAATTCTTGCACATCTTTGATATGTGCCAGTGCATTTTTGCACACACCCAACAATTGCAAAACACTCCCCTCCTGCTCCGCCATTGTCTCCACCACACTTTGCAAGGCAACCGACACACGCTCACTAGACAACAAAACTTTGCGTTTTGCAATCAAGTTTTCTTCCTCGTTGTCTACAACCGCCGCATCCTCTATCTCTGCAATCTGGCTTGTCAAAGTCTCTATCTCTCTTTGCCGCTCACTCTCACTACCAAGGCTGTTCAATTGCTTTTTTGTTTCTTTATAGCCTGCATACACACCGCTCACTTGTTCCAAGGATTTTGCAATGCCTTTTTTGTCAAAAAACTCCACAAGGCGGAGTTGACTGCTAGACTCCAACAAAGTCAAATGTTGGTTTTGCCCATAAATATCCACGAGTGTATTGGTGATGTCTCTCAGCATTGCAATGTTTGCACTGCGACCATTGATACGGATGGTGTTTTTTCCTTCTTGATCAAACCGTCTGGTCACAATCAAATCACCCTCGGACTCAATCAAAAACTCATCCAACACTTTTTGCGTGTTTTGACCGACCTCAAAAACCCCCTCCACAAGCCCAAACTCTTGCCCGTGGCTGAGCAAACTTTTGTCATACTTTGCACCAAGCAACAAAAAAAGACTGTCCACAATGATGGACTTGCCCGCCCCTGTTTCTCCACTCAATATATTGAGATTTTTTTCAAACTCAATATCCATCTCACTAATCAGTGCAACATTCTTGATTGTTAGTTTTTTCAACATAGTGTACTTTTGTGACCTGCCCTTTTTGTGCAAGTACTCTTGCTAGTCATTGATGATTTGTTCCAAAGTCCTTATCAATTGCTTGCCGCTGTTTTCGTCACGCATTGCAACAAATACGGTATTGAACCCGGACACCGTGCCCACCACTTGCTCGTTGTTGAGTTCTTCTACAAAAATGCTTGCCGCATTGGCCATCCCTGCCACCGTTTTGAGTACGACAATGTTGCCCGTATGGTCAAAACTGACAATAGAAGTCTTGAACAATTCACGCCCACGCCCCACCACACCGTTTTGCTCTGTGCTATGTGCATATCTTTGCTTGTTGGGTGCATATATCACCTTGACCAAATTCAACTCTTGGATATCCCTTGACACGGTCGCTTGCGTGACCACAAAGCCCGTACCACGCAAAGCCTCTGTCAACTCCTCTTGCGTCTCAATCACTTGGTGATTGATGATATCAAGAATTTTTGCTTGTCTGCTAAATCGTTTCATAGTTGTTTTTATTCCTTATATTCTGCTGATTTGTCCAATGGTTGCGTTTTATACACACCAAACACCCATTTTTGCATTGATTCTTTCATAGACTGCATTACTGTCCAGCCTCACAAACTGTACCAACTTGGGGGACTTTGCAAAAACCACGGACTCACCCGCTGGCACACTTGCCACCCTATGCCCATCACACTCCATCAAGGCGGCTTGGTTTTTGGGTGTCATCTGAATTTGATGGTCATCACCCACCACGACGGGTCTATTGGACAAATTGCCCGCACCAATGGGCGTGAGCCCCAACACCCCCGCACTTGCCACAAAAACGGAACCGCCGGAGGCAACACTATACGCAGTACTCCCCGTAGGTGTGCACACAATGACCCCATCGGCTCTCACCACTCCCAGCAAATCATCCGTGTTTTTGCCTTTTTTGTGCGTGCTCTCTTTTTGCAAGCGTGTCTCAAAATCCACCAGTTTGCGACCCGCTTTGTAGAGCACCATATCATTGAGTGCATCGTGCGTTTGCCCCTGATAGGTCGCTCGTACCATCGTCCTTGTCTCCATATGGTACTTGCCCTCTCGCACTGCCACAAGTGCGGATTCCATTTGCCCCACGGGCACTTCGCAAAGCAAACCCACTCTTCCAAGATTGACACCCAAAATAGGGAGCGTTGTATTTTTGGCAGCGTGCAAAATGGTTCCATCTCCGCCCACAGTCACCAAAAGAGTGGCACCCACGGTATCAAGATGCCCACTTGTATCTATATGCTCATATTTTTCAAAGAAAGCATATGCAACACCTTGTCTTTGACAAATCGTTTGGAGTTGCAAAGCGGCCTCTACCGCAATGGCTTTGTTGGCATTTAGGGCTATGACTATTTTCAACATAGTTCTCACAATTCGTTTGTTTCTTTTTGTACACTACCATTATACACCAAAACGACCAATTTTTCAAGCATTTTGGCACACTATGGCTGATTTTGCAAAATGTTTTTGAGCCGACTCCACAAAGCCACCTCTACTGCACTGGCTTTGTTGGTATTGAGGGCTATGACTATTTTCAGCATCTCCCCCACAATTTGTTTGTTTCTTTTTGTATGCTACCATTTATACACCAACACAACCCATTTTACAAGCATTTTGGCACACTATGGCTGATTTTGCAAAATGTTTTTGAGCCTACTCCTTAGTGCATCCAGACTCTTGGTATGGTCCAAGTGGTACATTGGGGTCTCGTACCCAACACACTGTACCTGCACACGGTGAGTTTGCTTGGCAATATAATGCAAGACTTGTTGCCCAAATCCCCCCATCAAAATCCCATCTTCTAGGGTGATGAGCAAATCATATTGGGTTGCCAACTGGTCAAGTCTTGCATTGTCTAGCGGCTTGATGGTGCTCGCATTGAGGATATCTGCGGAGTGCCCCCAAGCAAGGCTTTCCAATGCCAACTGGATACACCTATCCCCAGCGGCAAGCAAGGCAATCTTGGCTCCCGCCGTTTGTGATACAAACTCCCAACGACCCAATACAAAAGGTTGTATTTCGCTCCCCTCACTAGGGGTGTGCAAAACAGAAAATTCTTTGGGGTACCTGATGACCAAAGGCGTATCGCAATCAAAACTGTATTCCATCATTTGCACAAGTTCTTGCGTATCTTTGGGTTGCAGCAAGACAAAATTGGGCAAACTGTTGAGCATTGCAATATCATAGATACCTTGGTGCGTGACACCATCCCCTGATACCACGCCGGCTCTATCAATCAAAATCCGCACGGGCAAATTGTCCAACGCCACATCGTGGAGCAATTGGTCATAGACCCTTTGCAAAAAAGTGGAATACACACAAAAATACGGTTTGAGCCCACCTTTGGCAAGCCCCCCAGA
>WQZE01000019.1 GCA_009780875.1 Bacillota bacterium
GACAATCTTTTGTCCCACCATAACCCCGCTGCACTCAGCACAAATAAAATACCCTCCAAGACCGACGCTACACAAAAAAACCACCTTGGACAATCTTTTGTCCCACCATAACCCCGCTGCACTCAGCACAAATAAAATACCCTCCAAGACCGACGCTACACAAAAAAACAACCGCATCACACGGTTGCTTTTTATACATTCACCTAGGTCTCTCCTCAATCAAATAAAACAATCACCAAAAGCACCAACAAATAAATCCCCAGCATCACACAGCCCAACACGAGTCCTGCAACCGCAAGCCCCTTGTGTGTTTGCTTTTTGAGCCCTTGTGCTCCAAAGACAATGGCAAGGATGGCTGGAATAAAACACACCCACCACAATATCCAACCACAAAGCCCCAACACAAAACTAGCAATCGCCACCCCGTTGGATTGTTTGGGGGCAGAGCCGTATGGCTGTTGACACCCCGCCTGCGGATACCCTTGCTGTTGCCACGCACCCTGCTCTGGCACACCCATCGGCATTGGCACATTGTTTTGCACAGGCATCTCGCCTATGGGCGTCCCACAGTCACTGCAAAATTTATTTTCTGGTTCACTTTGTTTGCCACAATTTGCACAAAACATTTTTTCACCTCACACGCTTTCAATACCGCTATTTTTCAACCTTGGCTTTTTTACACCATCAACCACTAAAACAACGCAGCCCATAAAGGCACATAAAATATGACCCCATACAACCAAACAAGCCATCCCAATACGGTCAACGACCCTGCAATCAATCCTATCAACGCAAACACCTTGTTTGTTTGTTGTACATTTTGTTTGAGTGCTCTTGCCCCAAAGATGATGGCAAGGACAGCAGGAACCAAACACAACCAAAGCACGATTCCCCCAGCAAGCCCCAACACAAAACTTGCCAACGCACATTTGTTGAGCGGTTGGGTTTGTTTGGGCTGCTTGGTCTGCGGCGGTGCCCCGTATCCAAGAGGTGGTGGCGGATAATGACCATTAGGACCCGAAGGTGGTGGGTAATACCCAGGAGGAGGATAGTACCCATACGGTGGTTGCGGATACCCCTGCCACGCTTGATTTTGTGGCGGCACACCATTCCACATAGGGGCGTTGGGCACAGCAGCATTTGGGGGCACCGCTCCATTGGAAACCCCATTGCTTGTGGGTACATCAGCCCCCACCACATTGCTCGCCGCATTTTCACCCAAAGGTGTCCCACACGCACCGCAAAATTTGTTCTCTTCTATATTATCCTTGCCACATTTTCCGCAAAACATTTTTCTACCTCAACGCTTTTTGACAAAAACAAACAAGCATAGCAATCCGTTTGTCACAACCACTCAAAAACTATGCCAACACGCCAATCAAAGAAACCGCCCCAGTCACCAAACTTGGGTCGTTGGCAATCGCAATGATTGCAATAATAGCTGGAATAATTACAAATACAAATACCAACATACCAATCGCACCAAGCACAATGCCCGCAACAGACATCCCTTTGTTTTAACCTTTTTTGAGTGCCACGATACCCAATATCAAGGCTATCAAGGAGATGCCCAAAATTCCACACACCAAGGCACCAATCGCCAATCCATCCCCGCCACTTTGTTGTGGTGCACGGTGATAGTTGTTGTTTGCGTCGTTTGAGAAAAACGCACTACCTTGTGACATCGGTTGGTTGTTTGGTCCAAACACCACCCCACCTGATGCATTGTTGGACGCACCCGTTTCTAGATTGCTCCCACAAGACGCACAAAACTTGCTGCCCACCACGGACTCTTTGCCACAATTTTGACAAAACATACCAAACCTCCAAATCACAAAAGAAAATACTATTGAATGATTACATCCAATAGTATATCACAAACTCCCTACTTTGTCAACCCTTTTGCCAAATCACTCCTTTGCTTTTTTTGGGCGTCCCTTATCAATGCTTTATCTACTTTGTTGAAGCGGTCTCCCAAGCACACGGTGCGACCTACACCACCGCAAAATATTTGTCCAGTGTCAACAGTTCCCTGTTTTTTGGTTGACTGCAAAGAGAGAATATATACCCAAAAGGGTCTCTAATATTGCACATCTCGCTGCCATCCTCCAAATCCACGATGGGCTTGCGACTCGTGCTAGGCAAAAGCAACGCACTCCCATTTTGCAACGCCAATTTTACAATGGACTTGACCCCACTCCCCATAAAAGGCACAAGGGCTCCTTGCTCATTGGTACCCCACTCCAAAGCAGGGTCCACAAAGACTTGCAAACAAAGCGGCGTGCCACCCAAGGAGTTGGGAGACATTGCCCCGATGCTTGGATTCTCATCAAACAAAGCATAGTGGTCGCCACCAATCTTAAAACGAATGCTACGAGTGCCCATAGGTCCACCAATTTGCTTGGCAATAATCACTGCTCCAAACACATTTTGATAAAAACCAATGGCTTCCGTACAATCAGGTACAAACAAATTCACCGATATCATACCTATATTGTACCATATTACACATAATTTGTCAACAATTTGTTTACATATTTTTATTTTTTGTTAATCTTTTTTTAACAAGCACTTTTTTATTTGTTTTCAAATTATTTTTAGTTCATTCACACAACCCGCTCAGCCGTGCGTTGTCACAAGTTTGTGATACCGCCCACCCAACGCCATCAACTGCTCGTGCGTCCCGCTCTCACAAATCCCTTTGTCCGCCACAAACAAAATCTTGTCCGCCTTGCGGATGGTGCTGAGGCGGTGGGCTATCACAAAACTCGTCCTGCCCACCAAGACCTCTTCCAACACTTTTTTGATTTTCGCCTCGGTCTCTGTGTCAATACTACTCGTCGCCTCATCCAAAATGAGAATCTTGGGGTCCGTCAAGATGACCCTTGCAAAAGATATCAATTGCCTTTGCCCCGTGCTGAGTCCTTGCCCTTGCTCCAAGGTCTTGGTGTGGTACCCCTGTGGCAACTTGGAAATAAAATCGTGTGCATACACTTTTTTTGCCGCTTGTATGCACTCCGCCTCGGTTGCCTCCGGTCTTGCATATCGGATATTTTCCAAAATCGTCCCACTAAAAATAAAACTATCTTGCATCATCACACCCACTTGTCTACGCAAACTTTCTTGCGTGACCTTGGACACATCGTGCCCATCAATGCTCACCGTACCGCTCTCCACCTCATAAAAACGACTTATCAAACTGACCAGCGTAGTCTTGCCCGCACCCGTAGGGCCCACCAAAGCATACATACTCCCCTTGGGTACTTCTAGGTTGACCTTGTCCAAAATGGTGACCCCCTCATCATACGCAAACGATACATTGTCAAACTTGACAACGCCCTCAATGGTGGGCAGTGGGTACGCATCCTCTTTGTCCAAAATGGCAATATCGGACTCCGCTAGTTCAAACACTCTTTCAAGGTTGCTCGTAGCCACGGACACCTTTTGCATCACCGTAGCAATATTGTTGATGGGGCTTGCAAACATTCCCATATACGACACAAAGGCCAACAGTGTCCCCACAGACAACGCTCCCACGCTCCCCATCCAACCTTGAATGATGGCAATCGCCATCCCATACACAAGGATGGTACCCATCATAAAAAAACCATCCCCCACGGGCCAAAACAACTCGTGTCTCCTCGTAAACTTCATCCAGTTTTTTTGCACATCCAAACACAAGCCCTTGTGCACGCCCGCATTGTACGCTCCACGATTAAAGGCCTTGGTGACAAAAGCCCCGCTAATGTTCTCCGCAACATAGGAGGTTCGGTTGCTGTCTTTGTTGCGGTGCACTCTTTTTGTCCTGACCACGGCACGCCGCACAAATATCAATACCACAAACATAGGCACCACAATGCCCACCACCACGAGCGTCAATCTCCAATCCACCACAAACAACCACACGAGCAACATCGCAATCTTGGAGCAGTCCACCAAAGCAGTAATCACGGCATTGCTAAAAATATTGGCAATCCCATCCAAATAGTTGGTCACCCGCACGAGCGTACGCCCCATCGGTCTCGTGTCAAAATACTCAAAAGACAGTTTTTGCAAATTGGTATAGGTGTCTTTGCGTACATCTCTGACAATGCTATGCCCTACCCTTGACATCCACACCGTACGCACAAACGAAAACACGACATCCGCAATCACAATACTGACCCACGCAACCAACACTACAACAAGCGTCGCCTGCCAACTACCCCCCGCATAGCCCGCTTTGGTCAACACATAGTCCACCACATACTTGTTGAGCGTAGCGGGCACCAACGCCAAAAACCCCACCAAGAACAACAGTACACTGGTCACAACGAGCAATTTTTTGTATGGCACCGCATACCTCAATGTCTTTTTGAGCATCTGTACACTAAACTTGACATCATTGTTTTCATCGTCATAATAAGCATTCCGCTTTTTTACGGTCGCCTTTTTTTGCTCATTTTCTTGCACTTTTTTTTGCTTGCCCATAAATCTCTCCACTCTTTTTTGCAACACTCAATCCCATCCCCGCTCATCCAAACAATCCGCCCCACGCCATCTCTCCTTTGTCCCGTACCCTAGTCCAAACAATCCACCCTAGCCGCCTCTTGGGCTTGATACACGGTGGCATACCTACCACCCAAAGCAAGCAACTCCTCGTGCGACCCTTTCTCCACAATCGCGCCATCTTCAAAATACAAAATCTCATCACAATGCTTGACACTGGACGCACGATGACTGGCAATCACAAGCGTCCTATCCGGATAGTGCTCCTTGATGCCTTGCAATATTTTTTGCTCTGTTTCCATATCCAAGGCACTGGTGCAATCATCAAACAAAAGCACGGGTGCGTTTTTGAGCAAGGCTCTTGCAATGGACAATCTTTGCTTTTGTCCACCGCTCAGCCCCACACCCTTTTCTCCAATGATGGTGTCATACCCATCTTGCAATCCGGTCACAAACAAATCCGCACAAGCAATCTTGGCAACCTTTTGCACGGTCTCCAAACTCGCCCCCGGCTCATAAAAAGCAATGTTGTTGTGCACGGTATCACTAAACAAAAACACATCCTGCATCACATACCCAAACACTCTCCGCACCTCCTCCACACCCAAATCTCTCACATCCACTCCATCCACCAAAATCACACCGCCCTCTTTTTCACCCATATCAAAAAACCTGCACAACGCTTTGATGAACACCGTTTTGCCACTCCCCGTACGCCCCATTATCCCCAACTTTTTCCCATACGGCAAATCCACAGATATGTCTCTCAAAAGCACCTGCTCACCCTCTGACACGCTTGCATCTCTCACTACGATACTGGGCGTGCTCCCTATCTTTTGCAAAGCCAACTTGCCATCTTGGATACTGTTGGGTGCATTCAAAAACCCAAACAATCTTTTGCCTGAGACCACAAAGTTTTGATACTCGCTCAAAACCCCCGCAAGCGTATAAAAAGGAAAACTAATCAAATTGATATACGCAAAAAAAGTGGCAAACTGCCCAATCGTGAGTTTGCTCTCCAAAGCCAAATAGATAGCAATACCCATAGACCCAAGCATAATCGCACTACCAATCGCATTAAAAATCGTGGTGTACTTTGCCTGCGTCTTTGCATTGTCCAAATATGCTTGTCTAAACCCCTCATTTTGCTTGTCAAATTTTGCTTGCTCAATGCTCTCGGTGGCATACGCCCTCACGACACGCACGCCCTGAATGTTCTCTTGCACCGTCGTAGAGAGTTCGCCGCTCACATCCCTAATTTTGGCATATCTTTTGTTGGAGGTCTTGGTGTACCACCGCATACACACGAGTGACAACACGCCCCCCACCAAAGGACAAAGTATCAACAACCAATGAATGGTCAACAAAAAGTAGGCACTCAGCCCCCAAAAAGTCAACACCCCAAAAAAATACACCACTTGGTCCGCATAAAAATCCTTGACCACCACAATATCACTTGTGCATATGGTTATCAAGTCACCGCTCGTGTACTTGCTTGCCCCCAATCCATTTTGTGCCACCATCTTGCCAAAAACTTTTTCTCTGAGGTCATTCTCACCCTTGGTGCCCACAGACTGCAAAAGCAACCACCTGCCATAACTCACTCCGTGCTTGGCAACCATCAACACCAAAAATACGCCCGCCAATATCAAAAACGAACCCACATAGTCATCCGCCCTTTGCCCTTTCAAAAACCCAGAGAACAAATTATCGCTCAGCACAACCTGCCCACCCAGTGCGGGTGTGATGATTCTATCTATCAATAGCGTAGGTATGAGCGGTAGCAAAGCAATGCTCCCATTGACCACCACGCCCAGCAAAATTCCCACCACAAAACCAGGTATCCGTCTCCCAAACACCCGCATACTTTGCCTTGCCACGCCCATACTTTTTTGATTATCTTTTCCCATTTGACCCCTGTCCACCTTGACGCTTGCCCCACTGTGCAAAAAGGGAAACCTCATCGGCTCCCTTTTGTGCCTTTGTCCTTCTTATTTTATGTCATCTTCTTTGTCCAAATACTTGTAGACTTTGGACACGCCGCTCTCGCCAATTTTTTTGACCAGCCCCTTGCCCGAACTTGTTCGGTTTTGGATGGCAATGTCCTCCGTGCTATACGCCTCCAACACGCCCTCCACATCCAACACAATCTTGTATGGGTCGGTCACCGTCTTTGCAAAAACCAACTTTTCACCGTTGCCCTTTTTGGTACTAAAATCAAAAATCTTGATACCCTTGCGATACCGTGCCATCGTGTCAATTTGTCCAATAATAACCCTCTTTGCAAAAGCCTTGTCACTGATAAGCACGACCTCACCCTCACCGTTGACCAAACTTGCCATAATACACTTGTCCCCAGGCGTCAAGTTGATACCCTTGACACCGCCAGACACACGCCCTTGCACGGGCACATCAAACAAATCCGCATTGAGACACATACCTTGACTCGTCACAAACAAAACGGTCATCCCTTTTTTGACGGTCTCAATCCCAATGACCTCATCCCCATCCTTGACCTTGGCGGCTTGGAAGGACGCCTTGGCTACCCCGTACTCATTCCACTTGGAGCGTTTGAGCATTCCATCTTTCGTAAAGAAGATAACCTCCCCTTTGGGCGGCTCCTCAAAAGCAGGATACAATTTGATGGGTATCTCTTTGGGCAAACAATCCTTGACAAAGTCTTTGAGTTTTCCGCCCCGCTCTCTCCACTTTCCCTCCGGCAAACTGTCCGAGTCCACCCGATACACATTGCCCATATTGGTAAAAATCAAAACCTGGCTACGGCTATCACTTCTTATGATACTCTTGCAAAATTCGTGCTTGACCGAGTTGGCTGTAAAATCTTTGGTAGCCATACTAAAATTGCGTTTGAGCATCCGCTTGATATTGCCGTCGCCCGTGATTGCCACAATATATTCTTCCAGCGGTTTGGCATCATCCTCACTCGGCACCACATACTCATCAAGGCTGGCAAGCACCACGGACTTGCGGTTTTCTTTGTACAGTTTTTTGATCGCCAACAATTCCTCTTTGACCAAATCCATTTGTCTCGCCTTGCTCGCCACAATGGCGGTCAGGCGTGCAATGAGTTCCTTGATATTTTTGAGGTCTTGTTCCAGTTTGTACACTTCAAGGTGTGTGAGCCGTGCCAATCGCAAATCCAAAATCGCTTGGGCTTGCCTCTCGCTCAAATCAAATCTTTTCCGCAAAGCCTCTTTGGCAAGTGGCGTAGACGCACTTTGTTTGATGATTTTGATGACCTCGTCAATATTTTTGACGGCTATCACCAAGCCCTCCAAAATGTGTTCCTTCTCTTTGGCCTCCGCAAGTTCAAACCTTGTCCTACGCAAAACAACTTCTCTCTGATACGCAACATAGTACCGTATGATATCCAAGAGCCCCAGTTGTTGTGGCTTGCCATTGGCGATAGCCACCATATTGATACTAAAATTATTGGACAACGAGGTAGACTTGAACAACACTTGCAAAATCTCTTTGGGGTCACAATCCTTTTTGACCTTGATGACCGCACGCATACCGTTGCGGTCGCTCTCATCACTGATTTCACTGATGCCCATCAAGACACCCTTTTTTTCTTCTCGCAAGTCAAGGATACTTTCCAACAGGGACGCCTTGTTGACTTGGTAAGGCAGTTCATCAATGACTATCAACTTTTTCTCATTGTCCCCATTTTCAATGTGACACTTTGCCCTAATAACAATCTTGCCCTTCCCTGTCTCATAGGCTTTTTCAAGGTCTTGGTTGATGATATAACCACCCGTAGGAAAATCCGGTCCCTTGATAAACTTCATCATAGACAACAAGTCAATCTTTGGGTTGTCAATAAAAGCGACCACCCCATCAATGACCTCCGATATGTTGTGTGGTGGGATATTGGTAGCAAGCCCCACGGCAATACCACTGCTCCCATTGACCAACAAGTTGGGGAACCTCCCAGGCAACATCTCAGGCTCTTTGGTGGTATCATCAAAGTTGCACGCCCACCTTACGGTGTCTTTTTCTAGGTCACGCAAAAGTTCCCCAGCCAACGGTGCAAGCCTTGCCTCCGTGTACCGCATAGCCGCTGCAGTGTCTCCATCCACCGACCCAAAGTTTCCGTGCCCATCCACAAGGATGCACCGCATATTAAAATTTTGTGCCATCCGCACCATAGCGTCATACACACTTTTGTCACCGTGCGGATGGTACTTGCCCAAGCAGTCCCCCACAATCCGTGCCGATTTTCTGTACGGTTTGTCCGCCGTGACGCCCAACTCATACATACTGTACAATATACGCCTTTGCACCGGTTTGAGTCCATCCTCCACCCGAGGCAACGCCCTATCCAAAATGACGTGCTCACTGTACGGCATCATACTGTCGTGCATGACCTCTTCCAGTGCCTTGTCAATCACTCTCTCTGCTTGCTTGTTCTCTGCTTCCATAACGCTTTATAACCACCTATACGGTCCTTTGTCCCAACCCTAAATAATCTCTTGTCCACAACTCTTGCATTTTTTTGCACCCGGCTTGACCTTTTCAAAGCAATACGGACACGCAGCATTTTCCCCGCTTTTGTCCAAACTCTGTGCCACAATCTTGTCTCTCTCTTTTTGTTCTTTGTCCTCTTGCTTGCTCACACCGTCTTTGTCTTGCTTGTGCTCCTGTGCTTTTGCTTGCTTGTCCAAGGCCTTGTCTTGCCGCTCTGCCAATCGCATATCCCTTTGCTCCAAAAATTCCACTTTTTCACGAGACTTCTTGGCAATCCAATCCGCCAAACCATTGGGTTTCCCCACCGCAACGGTTTGCCGATTGGCAAACAATGGATTGGGCGAACCGCACTCCTTGCAAAACTTGGCGTCGGGCTGTATGAACGCCTTGCACTTTGTGCACACCATTATATTAGCCCAATCAACATCGCTCTCTCCCTCTTGCCCGTGCTTTTGTCCAGGCAACTCTTGCAACAAAGCCTTTGCTTCCAACGAATCCTCCCACGACTCCTCTACCACCCTTTTTCCTCGGTTTTTTTTCAAAATCTCTTGGAGTACAGCGGATTCCACAAAAAAATCACTCCCCAATATTTTGATAGGAAACTCTCCCTCATATCTCAACGCCTGCACATCACACTCCAAGAGTGACCGTTGCAAAACCTGCTTGACAGCCACACCATTCTCCGTCACCTCTTGCCCCTCTGCGTCCTTGCCACGATACCATACCCTATAATAATTCACCCCATTGACCCGCATATACGACGAGTGTCGCTCGTAGACCCCTGTCCCACTAGCCCCCTCTCTGCACACCTTGTTATACAAAGCCGCTCGCTTGCACGCATTGACAGCAAACAACACAAGCAAAACAAAAGCCACCGATGACACCGCCGTGCCAGCAATCGCAAACCCGTTTCCAACACTCTGTGCCCGATACGGCATCAAAAGCACAATGTCGCCCTTGTATCTCAAAGACACCTCGGCACCCACCTTGACACCCACAACACTATCAAAACCCTTCGCATCGCTTTCCTGGTACCCTGTACACAATCCCATACCATAAATCTCAGACGCCCTGTATGCAGCATCCGTACTTGTGGCGGTCTGCCTACCATCCAACTCATAGGAGTAACCAATGATAAACATCCTCCGCCCATTGATGGTCGTGTTGCTCTCCCAGACCCCATCCAGCACCCCTACAAGCGGCGTACCCGTGTTTGCCACCGCTCTCTTTTGCATCCGTGGCACAAACACAAACGATACCGACAACCCAATGACCGCCAAACAAATGACCATCCCAAAAATTCTTCTACCCAATTTTCTTTTCATAATGCCCCCCTCCTATCAAAACACACCCCACCTTTACCCCTTGCACATCTTTTCACAATCTTTACCCACTTTTCCTTGCCCCAAAACTCACGCCTTGACCTCTCCCACAAAGTTGTCCACCTTGTTAAAATTAGCATTCTCTATGATATATGCTTTTCTGAGGTCAATTGCGTCACCCATCAGCGTGCCCACCATCTTTTCCGCATTGGCGGCATCGTCAATGGTCACCCTTATCATCATTCGCTTGGCAGGGTCCATCGTGGTGTCCCAAAGTTGCTCAGCGTTCATCTCACCCAAGCCCTTGTATCGTTGCACCAAGGCACCTCTCCCAATCCGCTCTTTCGCCTTGGGGATTTCCTCATCGGCATACACATACTCGTGAGCATCTTTGCGATATATCTTGTACAAAGGCGGCATCCCCACATACACAAACCCCTCGGTAATCAAGTCTCTCATATACCTAAAAAAGAAAGTCAACAAAATCGCTCTGATATGCGCACCATCTTGGTCCGCATCCGACAAAATGACCACCTTGTGATAGTTGAGTTTCTCCACACTAAAATCATTGCCAATCCCGCAACCGAGTGCCGAGATAATGGTTCGTATCTCCTCGTTCATAAGCACTTGGTCAATCCGCTTTTTCTCCGCATTGAGCGGCTTGCCACGCAAAGGCAAAATCGCTTGGAATCCCCTATCTCTTGCTTGTTTGGCAGTGCCGCCCGCACTGTCGCCCTCCACAATAAAAATCTCATTTTGCTCTGCCTTGCGTCCCGTGCAGTTGGACAGTTTGCCCACCAAATTAAAATTCTCAATGCTGTTCTTTTGTCTAGTGAGTTCCTTTTCACGCCGTGCAGCCTCTCTCACCTTGGCAGCCAAAATCGCTTTTTTGATGATGGTCTCCAAAAGCGGTCTGTCCGCCTCCAACACAGCAGCCAATCCCTCCGACACAATTTTGTCCACCGCCGCCCGTGCAAGTGGGTTGCCCAATTTGGTTTTGGTCTGCCCCTCAAACTCCACGCTCTGCATTTTGACACTGAGCACGGCGGTCAACCCCTCCCTAAAATCCTCTGAGTTGAAAGACGGCTCCTTTTTTTCTTTGATGATTCCATACTTTTTGGCACAATCCCCAAGCGTCCTAGCCAAAGCCAACCTGAAACCCTGCTCGTGCGTCCCACCCTCGGTCGTGGGGATATTGTTGACATAACTAAAAATATTCTCGGTGTACGCATCCGTGTACTGCATTGATAGCGTGAGCATAATGCCCTCTTTTTTGCCCTCAATAAAAATGGGCTCAGGATGCGCCGCAATCTTGGTCTCATTGAGGTACTTGACAAAATCCACCAAGCCCCCCTCATAGCAGTACTCACGCCTTTGTGGCACACCCGCAATCATCACTCTTTCATCAATCAAAACAATCTTGGAGCCTTTGTTCAAAAAAGCAAGTTCTTTGAGTCTCTTGGCAATGGTCTCAAAGTTGAAAACAACGGTCTCAAAAATACTAGCATCCGGTTTAAACCTCACAAAAGTCCCCCTCTTGCGTGTCCCCTTGCCCGTATCCATCAACTTGTACTTGGGGATACCTCCCTTGATTTTGCCACCAACATTTTTGGTCTCAAACTCCATCTTGTAGTTTTTGCCCTTTTGAAAAACCTCGACTACAACCCACTCACTCAGCGCATTGACCACCGATGCACCCACACCGTGCAATCCACCGCTCGTCTTGTAGTTGTTGTTGTCAAACTTGCCACCAGCGTGCAACTGCGTAAAAACGACCTCCACACCACTGACCCCAAGCGTAGGGTGGATATCCACGGGCACACCCCGCCCGTTGTCTTCTACGGAGATGCTGCCATCATTATAGATGGTCACCGTGATGGTGTCCCCGTGACCGTTGGACAACTCATCAATCCCGTTGTCCACCAACTCCCACAACAAGTGGTGCAACCCCTTGACACCCGTGGTACCAATATACATACCCGGACGCAATCTCACCGCATCCAAGCCTTCCAATACTCTTATATCTTTTGCAGCATAACTTGCCATAAACCTTTCTACCTATCCCTTGTCCTCTTGGCACCGCACCCCAAATTTGGGGATACTTTGGTATTATATCAATTTTTGCAAAAAAAAGCAAATGATTAGCACAAGGTATATGCATATTTTGTGCATAAAATTTTATATTTTTTCCTCTCATCTCATTCTAGCCATTTATTTTTGCATAATTATACATTTCTATGCATAATTATGCATTTTAAAACCCAAAACAGCCCCATTTTGCCCACAAAACAACCAAAAAGAACCCTACAAACACTCTTTGCAAGGCTCTTTTTTGACAATATACCCAAAATTCAAATCTTTGCACACACCCTATCCGCACGCTATGTCACTACTCCACATCACTTGCACCCCAATGTATAACCAAATTGTTTGCATATTGGTTCCAACTCTTTGACCATCCCGTTGCCGTACTCTCCGCATCCACCGTGGGGTCAGTAGCCTCACAATACACATCTACCGTTCCTTGAACTCCATACAAAACAGTACCACCAACATAAGTCACACTGTTGGGAATAAAAACTTTGGATATTCCTCTGCCCGAATTCCCCACATTCGTAAACGCCGCACCCCCAATATACTCCAATCCCCGAGGCAACCGTATTGTGTCACCCTCAAAAACCAAACTTCTACAACCATTGAGAGAACTTGCCCCGATTCTTTTGAGTGTGCTAGGCAAATTGATGGTTGTCAAATATGTCCGATTGTTCAAAAAAGCGTTGTCGCCAATATTCAC
>WQZE01000020.1 GCA_009780875.1 Bacillota bacterium
AAGCAATCCTACTGCCTGCAAGAATCCAGCACCGACTGTCTCCACAACGCAAGCAACTGTTGTCTGTTCTATTACAAACCACTGGCTGTACACGCACGCCAACGAAACCACAAAGCATCACTTGCCCATTCTTGTCGCCAAACAATCCAATCGTTATCTTCTTTATGATAAACCACTGTCCGCACAACACAACCCACGCAAGCAACACTAACAAAATATCTCCTCTCTTATTTTCAAAAAGCAATAAAATACAAAAAAAGTAACGACACTCAATACTGTGTCGTTACTTTTAAAAATTTACACAACCAACGATGCTAGCACAAGATACTGTTAGCCTTTGTATTCAGCCACAAATTGATTGATGACAGCGGCTTTGTCAAGATTACTTGCATAGTCTACCACTTGGTCAAACGCATACATTGTTTGCGTTTCTTCAAAAGCATCCATTGCTACATAATGTCCGCCTTGCGTCTCATCATTGGGGTCATTATTCATCCATTTTGCTACCGCTATCCAAGTGCGAACAGAGGGAGCACCCCACGCCCCTTGTGTCTTTTTGCCCTCAGGCGAGGTTCTTGTTGAATAAACATCTATAATATTTTGTGAACCAAACGCTACAAAATCTTCATTTTGAACAGTTACATAATAGTAGTCTGCATTGGGTGAACCATTTTGTTGTTTGGAGTCCATACTCTCCCAATCCACCTTGCTTGCATCTATACTCACTTTGCCGTTGTCTGCATTCACCACAAGTCCTGCCTCCTCAATAGACGGCGTATCGTGTACGAAACTTACATTAGCGGTTGCCACTTTGTTGTACACAAAGTCAAACTTCCACCCACTTTCAACTTGCCCTTGTGCATTGTAGATATCCAATTTGATTTCATAATCCACGCTATCCAAAGCAACAAACCTATCACCTTGTTTTTGACCTACTTGAATCCAAGGCATAATTCTACCGTTCCATACTTCTACAAACACGCTCCCTGTGCTATTATTTCCATTCTTGTCTCTGTACTGAGCCTCTACCTTTGTGCCCTCAGCAAGTCCATCCACCAACACATTGACGCCCAACATCACTTTGTCTTCTGATACAATGTTTGGGTTGTTTGCGGTCACATCCATCATACCAATATCTTGGTATTGGTCAAATGTTACTTTGCTGCCTTGAATGTTTGCTTGATAATACTCATCCCAATTGTCGCCGCTTTGGATGGTATTACCGTTTTCAGCACTCACAAGGCTGATATCCGCATCTTGATACCCAATACCTGGTGTGCCTTGCTCTTTGTAATGAGCCACCAACGATTTGTCAGCATTGATTGCACTCGCAAAATCAAATTTGCTTGCACCCTCAAACCAACCCTCAAAGACAAAGTCTGTTTTGGCGGGGGTTCCAGGATTTGACACCTTTTGACCCTCTTCTACTTTGACAGATTTTTTGCCACTCTCAAAGCCATCAAGCCCTGTACCACCCGCAATATCAAAGACTACGGTGTACTCTGCTTTGTCGGTAGGCGGCGTTTTGTCCCCATCGCCCGACTTTGCATCCTCTCCACACGCAAAGAGCGTGAGGCTGGTCGCTACCAATACAACAATCAATAGCAGTCCAAAAAATTTCTTTTTCATTTTTTACTCCTGTTTTTTTATTTTTTTGTTTTTTTTTACACCATATACATTTGACTCGCATATGTAATGACAAAACTATCCTATTTTTTGATTTATTTTGAATATTTTAAACGAATTTTGAGCGCAAATCGCATTTTTTGATTGGTGACACAATTCTTTCTTATATATCAAAAATTTAAAAAAATATCAATCTTTTTGACCCTTATTTGCCATCTATTTTGTTTTTATCTATGAAATATTTTATTCACAAGTCTTGCTTTTTGCCCATTTCGCCTCTTTGTGTGCTTTTTTGTCATAAAAACTCTTTTTTTGCAATATGTATAGTATATGGATTCTATGGATAGGGCTATACATATTGCCAATTATATTATTGAACAAGACACGACGGTACGATACGCCGCCAGCGTCTTTGGCATCAGCAAGAGCACGGTGCACAAAGATGTGTCTTACCGCCTGCAAAGCATCAATTTTGCCCTATACCAAAAAGTGCAAAAGGTTTTGCAACACAATCTTTCCGTACGACATTTGCGAGGTGGCGAGGCAACCAGGTGCAAGTACAACCATACCAAAACCCAGCATCTTTTTTGATTCCCCCTCCCCAGCTTGCCCTACGCTACCAAGTGTCTGTCTTGCCACATAAAAAGCCCTGCTCTGTTTTGCAAGGCTTTTTTGTCAATGCTTGTTGGCTTTTCTGTTTGCCCTGCACCTTGCATTCCCTTCCTTTGCTAAGGAGAATTTTGGCTTTGCACTGTTTGCATAATGTTCTTGCATTTGGGTGCATTATTTATTCAGCACTCCATACATACTCACTATGAAACCAGTCCGCAAATTTTTCCATTTTTTTTGCGTGCGGGGTCAGCAAGTAGGCTGGGTCAAGCCCCACAAAACGCACACGGTCCAAACAATCTGCATCTTTGAGATAGGCACATAGTTGATACTGCGTGCTGTCTTTGGCAAAGGCTGTCAACAACTTGCTGTCAAGTGAGTGGTGTTGGATGGCTATTTTTATCATCTCCAACTCCTCTTTGGCGTGCACACTCGCCAACGCCGCATTTTTGCTTTCATACATTTTTTGCACAATGTCCGCACTACGCCCGCTGTGTGCCGGGTCTTCTTGGTTGTCCACACGCCCACAGTCGTGGTATTTGAGTGCCACCAACAACAATCTCCAAAGTTCCAACGGTGCTTTTGCACTCACGCAAAGCAAGAGCCCCAAAACAACCACTCTTTCTATGTGGTCTGGGTTGTGCCCATCAAACTCCTCGGTTCCATCATCAAACAATATACTCCTATCCATATTGTCCAACTCTTCCCAAAACTCGTCCACCCTGTCTCCAAAGTAGTCCTTGATGGCTTTTTTGTACTTGGGCTCCAAAATTTTTTCAATTATCTTTGTGATTTTCATTGTAGTGTTCCTTTGCGTACTTTACTTTTTCTTCCTGAGCAAATCACCTGCTTGCAACTTGTGACTTGTATACAAATGCACCTTTTGCAAAACTAGTTTTGCGTCTTGAATTTCGCCACCTGTTTCATCGGTCATTTTTTGGATGGTCAAAGACGCTCCCAAGGAGTTTGGAGAGACTATCTCCAACACATCCCCCACTGCAAAACGGTTTCTCATCTCTATGACCGCATACTTGCCGTTGTGACTCTCCACACAACTTGCACAAAAGTCATAATCCAATTTGGGCTTGGCTGAATCCAAGCAAATCGTTTGGTCTTGGTTGCCCTCATAAAAGAGTCCAGTGCTACTGTCTCTACTGCCCGCCTTGGACAACTCTTCTGCCACTTTTTTGTCCAAGGGCTTGCCTTGCAAATACGCATCCAAGGCTCTACGGTACGCACCCACCACGCACCCTACATAATAATTGGACTTGACCCTACCCTCTATTTTGAGACTGGTGACCCCGCTCTCTATCAAGTCGCCCAAATGCTCAATCATACAAAGGTCCTTGCTATTGAAGATATAAGTCCCACGGTCATCTTGCTCAATGTCCATTGTGTTGCCCTTGACTTTCTCGGTCACGGTGTACTCATAACGACATTGTTGCGTACACGCCCCGCTATTGGCAGCCCGCCCCGTATGATAGTTGGAAATAATACAATGCCCACTATATGCCATACACATCGCACCGTGACAAAAACACTCAATCTCAACCTCGGGCGGCAAGCCCTCTCGCAGGGATTTTATCTCCCGCAAAGACAACTCTCGTGCCGGAATAATTCTTGTCGCACCCAAACCAATATACACCATTGCCGTGTGTGCATTGGTCACGCTTGCTTGCGTGCTGATGTGTATCTCAATGCTTGGTGCGTGCTTTTTGGCAAGCGTAATGACCCCAAGGTCGGCAATGATGAGTGCGTCAGGTCTGATACTCTCCAAATATTCCAAGTACTCAGGCAGACCTTGCATATCTTTGTCTCTTGCAAGCACATTGAGCGTCACATATATTTTTTTACCCCGTTGATGACAATACGCAATCGCCTCTTTGAGTTGTTCTCTATCAAAATTGTCGGCAGCCGCACGCAAACCATACGCCTTGCCGGCACAATACACCGCATCAGCCCCAAAATACAACGCCGTTTTGAGTTTGTCAAAATTGCCAGCAGGGGCAAGGAGTTCAATTTTTTTCTGCTTGTTTTTCATTTTTTTCTCTATCTAGCAAACTTGTCTGGTTTTTTGTTTTTTGCCTTTTTTGTTTTTGCTCTCGCTCACAAATGGAATCATCATCAGTCCCATTCGCCACACGATTTTTTGTGAGCGTTTTTTTGCAATCCCCCTCACAAACGCTCGCAAAGCAATGGTCAAACTTGCAATGCACGCACTCACAAAAATGGACAAATAGGGGTCATACCAAGCACCCTTCTCCGACAAAAGCGTGATAGCAAGCCCCACTCCCAACGCTCCACTCAAAATGCCACCAATATCCCCTATGATATCACTACAAATACTGGTCACCATATTTTGTGCCTTGATGACACGCAAAGCATTTCTTGCACCTTTGACCCGCTTGGATGCCATAGCGTGAAAAGGTACCGGATCTGCAATCATCACTGCCGTACCAATCATATCAAAAAAAACGGTCACCACCATCAACACAGCAATCACAACGATTGCCAAAATCCAACCCGCATCCAAAAGCACGGTGTCGCTGATGGTGGCAAACACAAGCGTGAGCACAAAAGCCAACACAAAGGCTTTGAGAATCCACTTGTCAAATTTTCTTTTTTTCTTGCTTGGACTATACATAAATCAAAAATAAAGTATCCTTGATGGCAATGCGTTTTGTAAACTTTGTGGCTTGTAGGTTCGGTAAGATTTCCTCCCTTTGTACCCTCGTCGCCGAAAAGGCCCTTTCGGTTTGAACAAAAAGACAATGGTCGCCCACATTGCAACCGAATCGCCGTAATTCCACACCATAATCCAAAACGCACCCAAAACAAATTGACAGCCTAGAAGTTTTCCTTTTCCGCTGCTGGCATACCTTAGCCACTTTTGCAAGCGGTATTTCAGGTCACCCATCCGCACCGCTCACTCATAGCAGGCTACACTGTACAAAGCAAGTTGGGTCAAACACGCAAGGTCACCCTTGCATCAAGTACCGCCCCCATCCAGGGGTAGCCACCGTGACCGCCCTCACCTCATAGCAGGTTTTCACTACGCCCGTACAATCCCAATGGAAAGCACAATGCATAGGCCTCCGCAACAAATGGGCTTTGGACATATGCCTTTATGTCCCCCCCACTCATTTTTACTCCCAGCACCAGCCCTTGCTTGGCAACAAAAGCATAGCACCAGAAACTTCATCGTTATGCCCTTCTGTGCGATTTTACCCACACCTTAGAGTCTACCAGCCCCGACTAGAATACTGCACCATCCACAGATACTCCTCATAGTATAACACACCTTGCCCAAAATGTCAAACAAACCTTGCCCATCGCAAGGTTTGTTTGTGATAACTCCTATTTACAAGTTATATGTTACACCAAAAATTCCAAAATTGTCACTTTGCAAAATTTGAAAGGCTCATATCAATCCGAATCTATCAAAATAATGTTCAAAAAATTCGTACACGGTGGTACACGGGTCACAATCCGCAAAGTTTTCTCCCCGGTCTTTGTGACTCTCTATCAATTGCTTTGCTCGTTGCATTGCTTGATAGATGATTTTGAGTTGCCTTTGTTCTTTGCTCACACCGCCCTTGCCAATCTCGCTGATTGGGACACCACCCCCGCTCAACTTATCGCACGCATCCACAATGATATCAAAAATATTGGCATCTTCTTTTTGATACTTTTGGTCAATCTTTTCTTTCAATTTTTTATAATAAGACTTTGCATCCGTAGCAACATTAAAGTAATCAAAATGTAACAAAAACCATAATTCAAAACATATGTTGGACCACAATACCTTATATTGCGTTTTTTTATTGCTTAATTTTTGCAAGTCTTTCACCGCTTGGTTAAACTGTTCTGTCGGAATGGCATCTTTGTCAAAAATCACCCACACGATATCAAATACCTTGCTACCAAAATTTGCTTTGATTTTGTTCTTTATCTTTTGTGGCAACTGCATCGGTGCAACTGGGTCACAATAGTATTCAAATTTGACACCATCTTGCTTCACCCCTTTTGCAACTTTGTATTGAGTATTGATCCACGCCCCCGCTTTTTTAAAATAATTTTTCTCCGTACAGTCTGCATTGCATACAATCAGTGACTGCTCAACCAACTGCCTTGTACCGACTTTGCGTTCATTAAGACCCGTACTCTTGCCCTTCTCTATCTTATTCACTTTTGCCACCCCATCCACAAATCGTCTCAAAATATGGGTCTGCCCCATACCTGCCTTCTAGATACCTTTTTGCAAAATTCCCATCTTTGCGAGTGGTCTTTCCATCAGGTTCTTTTATCTCCACCAGTGAATACAACTCCGAGTCCTGCTCCTCTGACAAACACATAAAATAAATTTCATCACGCCTAAAATTCTCACTCTTCATCGTAGTCATATCGTGCGAGGTAAATATGAGTTGCCCACCCCCAGTATTGGTTTGTGGATTGGTATACAATCTGATAATTTGCTCCAACAGTTTTGGGTGTAGTTTGGAATCTAATTCATCTACAAACAATGGGGTGCCCTTTTGCAAAGATATATGCAACCAAGGAATAAGTCCAATAATTTTTCTAGTGCCCATTGACTCCATTTGAAAGGGCAGTCTATGATTTGTCCCACTAATAGTGTGTATTGTTTCAAAACTCACTTGTCGTTGCGTGTCTACCCATAATGGTGTTTTAATCTCCTGTTTATTGAGTTCTTTGATTTCATAGTCACTCACTTTGGAACCGAAGATTTGCAACATTTCCACAATATTTGCTTTCAATTTTTTATCTTTGTCATTTTGCAAAATGTACTCTTGCAAAAGTCTTTCTTGCCCATCTCCATTGTAGTCAATAAACATTGAACTTTGCATCCAATGTACAATATCTTTAATTGGGGAAACATTGTAAAATTGATTGATAAAAATCAACATTGGCATATTGCTAGCCACTTTTTCCGCCATTCTCTCTGTAATCACACCCTTTATATCATCGCATTGTATAGAAACATTTTTCCCTCTCTCAAAAACGCATTCAAACTCACTATCATTATTGTTCTTCTTATATAGATACTCTTTTTCTATCACATAATGAGATACATCCATTCCATATTTATACTGCCCATTGTTCACTTCAATCACTATCTCAAACTTAGTAGCCTTGTTTTTGCATTCTTTATCAAATGCAAATGGAATGATTGGCGACTCTTGCAAAAATCCATTCGGTGCAAACATTGCCCCATCAACTCCCAACATCCACATACGAGTAACTACCCATTTCATTGTATTAAAAGCGTGCAACAAGGTCGTCTTGCCCCCACCATTGGGTCCATAGATGGCCGCCACTGGCAACAAATGCTTGTCAATCAAACTATCTCTATGTTCCTTGATGGTGCGACCATCAAGGGCTCTCATATCAAGGGTGGCCTTGTCTTTGATACTTCTAAAATTCTCTACTGAAAATTGCACTAGCATTGTTTTGTCTCCTAAAATTCCTACGGAAAATCGCACTAGTCTATTTTTGTTTTTTGCAATAACACCACTATCATACTCATTCTATGAAATAAAATACTAATGGTGATATTTTTTATCACCATTAGTATAACACATTTAAAAATATTTTGCAAACTTTTTTTAGAAACTTTTATAAATTATCTTTTCCAATTTTTTACAATACGATTTTCTACCTTTGCTTGATGATATCCATACTGGCAATCATACCATCATAGCAGGAACCTACGATTTGTTTGACACTGCCGCTGCGGATGTCGCCGATGGCGTAGGCACCTTTTTGGTTGGTTTGCATTGAGTTCATATCCACCTTGATATAGCCTTTGTCGTCGGTTTCAATTTGACCATAGACAAGGGCGGTGTTGGGGGTGTAGCCTAGCGTCACAAAGAGAGCGTCAGCGGGGATTTTGGTGCTGGTGCCGCTTTTGGACTTGGTTTGGATGGCGGTCACTTTGCCCCGCTCATTTTTGTCTATGCCTTGGATAGCGGTGTCGTAGACAACCTTGATTTTGCTGTTGGCAAGTTTTTCAAGTTCGGTCTTGGGGGCAAGAACACGGTCGCTGGGTACCACCAAGGTCACGCTTGCACAAGGCACTTGCTCCAAATAAAACGCATCCGAAAGCGTGTGCAAAGTGTTGCCCACGATGACGGTATTGCGACCTTTGAAAAACGCACCATCACAAGTCGCACAATAACTGAGCCCGTTGCCAAGCAGTGCATCCTCTCCATCCAATCCCAATTTTTTATTGCCCGCACCCATTGCGAGCACTACGCCTTTTTTTGCCACCAAGGCTTTGCCCGCCACGACCACCGTTTTGTTGGCTAGGTCAATGCTGCTCGGAGTCCCATACTGTACTTGAATCCCCAAATGCTCAATCTGAGAACTCATATTCATAGCCAAATCAAACCCTGTGCCACCCACGGGAAGCCCAGGATAGTTGTCAAGTTGCTCTATGGTACCTGCCACGCCGCCCAAAATATTGCTCTCCACCAAAATGACATTTTGTCCAGCACGATTGAGATAGATACCAGCGGTCATCCCAGCGGCACCGCCACCGATGACGATTGCATCACAATTTATATTTTCCATAATTTACTTCCTTTCATTCTGCCTGTATTTGACCCACAAGTCAAAAAACCAAGCCAACTTGGGTGCACACCTCTGTCAAAATATCCATCACATCTTGTGTATTTTGGTGCGTTTGCACACCACTTTCTTTTTTGCCCGCACTCACCAAATCCACAAAGTGTTTTATCTCATAATAAAAACCATCTTTGTCGCCCATCTCGTGGTGCGTACGCACTCCATCCACAATGACCGTATAATCTGTGGCACCGGAGAAATTCATAACCTCTATCCTTGCTTTTTCAAGTTCTATATAGGCGTGCATATCCCGTATGTCCGCTATGCAACTGCACTTGGCAATCGCCTTTTTTACCCCCGGGTACTCCATCTCTACCACGGTCTCTATGTCCACACCCTTTTGCATTGTGGCGGTCGCTTTGACGGATTGGGGCTTGCCCAAAATCGCATAGATATACGACAACGGATATACGCCCAAATCAAGCGTAGCCCCACCCCCTACCGCTTTGTTGTAGATGCGGTGAGAGGGTTCGTGCGTCATACTCGTAAAAAAGCACCCTTCTATCTCCTGCACTTTGCCATACTTGCCACTTGCAATCAACTCCCTGACCTGCAAATTGACCGGCATAAATTTGGCCCACATTGCCTCCATCACAAGCGTATTATGTTCCTTGGCGGTTTGCAACATTTGTTTGGATTGCTTGCCCGTCAGTGCAAAAGGTTTTTCACACAAGACCGCTTTTTTGCTTTGCAAGAGTCCTATCACATTTTCAAAATGCAAATGATTGTTGGTGGCGACATACACGCACTCCACCTCGCTTGACTTGTACAACTCCTCATAGGTGTACGCTTGTGACACTCCGTGGTCTTTTGCCCAAACCCCTGCACGCCGTTTGTCACTGGACGCACACGCCACTATCTCAATCTCAGGGATATCTTTGGCAACTCTGAAAAATCTCTCAGCAATCCGCCCAAGCCCACATATCGCCCATTTTTGTTTTTTCATATCATACCCTCCCAAATCCTTGGCTCCAACTCCTTGCAAGCCGGCTTGCGTACGATTTTCCTTTGCATAGATTTTGTCGCAGGTTGTGTCTAGGACAAAGTGGCTTTGCGATAGTGGCTATCCGCTACCCTGAGCCAGGACACCGCCGTACTATGGCAAAAAGATGCCCAAAGCCATCAAACCCTTGCAAGCCGGCTTGCGTGCCGTTTTTCCTTGCGTGGATTTTGTCGCATATTTTGGTCATAGGGCAAGGTGGCTTTGCGATGGTGTAGCCCCACGCTACACTGAGCAAAGTCACCGCCGTACTATGGCAAAAAGATGCACAAAGCCATCAAACCCTTGCAAGCCGGCTTGCGTACGGTTTTCCTTTGCATAGATTTTGTCGCAGGTTGCGTCTAGGACAAAGTGGTTTTGCGATGGTGTCTACCCGCTACACTGAGCAAAGTCACCGCCGTACTATGGCAAAAAGATGCACAAAGCCATCAAACCCTTGCAAGCCGGCTTGCGTGCCGTTTTTTCTTGCGTGGATTTTGTCGCATATTTTGGTCATAGGGCAAGGTGGCTTTACGATGGTGTAGCCCCCGCTACACTGAGCAAAGTCACCGCCGTACTATGGCAAAAAAATGCACAAAGCCACCAAGGAAAAACGGCAAAGCAAGCCTATCTCAACTCACCCTTGGCTCTTGGATACAATGCCGTGTCTCTAATATTGCCTATGCCTGTGAGATACATCAACATTCTTTCAAGTCCCAAGCCAAAACCACTGTGTGGCACACTACCAAATCTACGCAAGTCAAGGTAGTTTTCATAGTCTTGTTGCTTCATCCCTCTGTCTTTGATGGCTTGCAAAAGTTTGTGGTAATCCGCCTCTCTTTCGCTACACCCAATAATCTCGCCCACACCAGGCACCAACAAATCCGTGGCGGCAACGGTCTTGCCATCAGCGTTTTGTTTCATATAAAAAGATTTGAGTTTTTTGGGATAGTTCACCACAAAGACCGGTTTTTTGTACACCTCATCGGTCAAGTACCGCTCGTGTTCCGTTTGCAAATCACAACCCCACTCCACAGGATACACAAATTGTTTTTTGCTTTTTTTGAGGATATTGATTGCGTCCGAGTAATCCACCCTTGCAAACTCACTATCCACCACGGCTTGCAATTTTTTGGTCAAATCCTTTTCATAGAACTTTTCAAAAAAGGCAATTTCCTCTTTGCACTCTTTCAAAACCGTTCCAATAATGCTTTTTATCATCTCGGTTGCAATCTCAATGATATCATCAATCTCCGCAAAAGCAACCTCGGGCTCAATCTGCCAAAACTCGGCAGCGTGTCGTGCCGTGTTGGAGTTTTCCGCCCTAAAAGTAGGTCCAAAGGTGTAAATCTTGCCAAGTGCCATCGCAGCAACTTCGCCCTCCAATTGTGCAGACACCGTGAGACCGGCCGTCTTGCCAAAGAAGTCGGCATCGTTGTACTCTTTTTCGGTCTTGTATTTGTTGCTATATCCAAGAGAGGATACCCTAAAAATCTCTCCCGCTCCCTCGCAGTCGCTCCCCGTAATAATGGGCGTGTGCACATAGGTATAGTGTCTGTCCAAAAAGTACCTATGAATCGCCTCGCTCAATTTGGACCGCAACCTAAACATCGCATTAAAAGTATTGGTACGCACACGCAAATGGGGCAAACCACGCAAGTACTCCAAACTATGAGGTTTTTTTTGAATAGGATACTCGGGCGGACACTCTCCAAGCACGACCACGCTCTCAGCATTGACCTCCACACTCTCAGGATTGTTGGCAGCCACAACACACTTGCCACTCACTCGCACAGCGGTGCAAAGTGGCAAAACTTTGTCCACATTCTTGATTACCGCTTTGTCAAGCACAATCTGCAAATGTTTGAGCGTGGTACCATCATTGACCTCCAAAAACGCCACGGTCTTGGAATCTCGTGAAGTCCTCACCCATCCGCATACCACCACACTCTTGCCCACAAACTCACTCTTGCGTGCAATCAAATCAAAAATATCAATGTGTTTCATCACCTACTATACTAGCACATAACACAAAATAAGTCAAGTTATTTTTTCTCCAATGCTTGATGGACTA
>WQZE01000021.1 GCA_009780875.1 Bacillota bacterium
AACTCTAATTTTGGATATGACAATATGACGCAGGATACGGGCGATGGTATCAAGGGCGTTATCAAGACATTGGGTACAGGTGCTGAGTATATGGTGGTTATAGCGGCATCGGATATGACGACAATGTCGGGTGTGTTTAATTGGTTGTGGAATTGATTTGAGTCAATGGTATTTTTTGAGAGGTGTGGGATATATAATTAAAATATGGTAGTAGTGTTTTTTTTGGCAGTATCTCTTGCGATGGACGCCCTGGCGGTGTCCTTTTGCAATGGGCTCAGGCAAAAGCGATTTGCCGCAAGGTGGTGTGTGGCGTCGTGTGTCTTTTTTGGGCTGATGCAGGGCGGGATGCCTGTGCTGGGGTATTTTTTGGGTGAATTGATTTTGCCGTACATTGAGAGTTTTCAGACGTGGGTGGCGATGGGGATTTTGGTTGTGCTTGGTGGCAAAATGCTGCGTGAGGGCATCAAAGAGATTTTGCAGGACAAAAAAAACAAGCGGGCAATGGATGCGGTGTGTGCCAAGTGTGAGGACGGGGATGAGGTATGTAGGGCAAAAAGGGAGCAGTGTGAGAGATTCAAGACTGATGTGGTGGTGATGGAGATTGTGAGCAAGAATGAGGGGCGTGGTGGATGGAGCGTGGGCAGAGTGTTGGCACAAGGGGTTGCCACCAGTATTGATGCGTTTGCGGTGGGTTTGGCGGTGGCTACGCTGGGGGTGTCTGTGTGGGTTGTGGGGGGTGTGATTGCCGTAGTGACCGCCGTATTGTGTTTTGGTGGGGTGGTGCTTGGGTACAAGAGCGGCAAGATTTTTGCGGGCAAAGAGGGCTGGGCGGTCGTGCTGGGTGGCGTGGTGATGATTGGGTTTGGGATTAGTTTTTTGTTTAGGTGAGCCTTTGTACAAAAAGAAATCCATAAAAATATTTAAATTTTTTTTGGAAACAGCACAAAATCGTTTGACAATCAATCAAAATTGTGGTATAATAATTTGTACTAGGCGAATATTCTAATGTTTGCTGGGGTTTTTTATTTGTCAAAAACTTGCCGAGGGCGGGTGTGACAAAACGGAGTCTTGCAAAAGTGGTTTTGTGAGCAAGTTTGACAGTTGTGGTAATGGACAAAAAACAAGAAAAACTAAAAACGGTCAAGGCTGGCAAGGCGACAAAGGTTGCTCCCAAGGCAGAGGAAAGCAAGGTTTCAAAAAAACCGATGGCATCCAAACTGACCACCAAAGAAAAAGCAACGACAAACAAAATGGCGGACAGTGGTGTGCAGACAAGCACAAGTATGCTGGGGCATTTTGTGGTCAGCAAGTGTGGCAGGGATGAGGGTCGTGCATATGTCGTGGTGCGTATTGTGGATGGTGATTTTGTGATGGTGTCCGATGGCAAAGTTCGCAAACTGGACAATCCCAAAAAGAAACGCAAAAAGCATTTGAGACAGGGACCGTTGGTGGAGACCATTGCACGCAAATTGATTTTGCAGACCAAGATTTTTGATAGTGAGTTGCACAGTGCCTTGGGTGCTGTTGCCAATACGCTTGACCCCGATATGCGGGTTGTAGAATAAACAACAGGAGTTTTATGCCAAGAGAGGACAATATTGAAGTTGAGGGAGTTGTCGTAGAGACACTGCGGAACGCTATGTTCAAAGTGCGTCTCAAAAACACGCCTACGGAGCATATTGTTACCGCCACGATTAGTGGCAAAATCCGTATGAACTATATCAAGATATTGGTGGGCGACAATGTAAAAATGGAAATGTCTCCGTATGATATGTTCAAAGGCAGAATTACTTACCGTAGCAAGTCGTAGGGCGGTTGTGGACAAGTCATCAAGTATTGCAAAAAAATTGAGTATACAAAATAGAGGAATCTTATGAAAGTTAGAGCATCCGTAAAACCTATGTGTGACAAATGCAAGGTAATCAAAAGGCACGGGACCATTAGGGTTATTTGTGCAAAGTATCCAAATCACAAACAAAGGCAAGGTTAGGTTTGTGGTGTGATGCAAAGTGGCGTGTGCATTGAATGTGCCGTGTGCTTTGTTGGAAGAAAATTTTATAAAACGGGCGTTTGCAAGAGATTGCAAAAAAGCAAGGGAGCAAAAAGTGGCTAGAATTGCGGGCATAGATTTGCCAAAGGACAAAAGAGCAGAGATTGGACTCACCTATATCTATGGTGTGGGGCGTCCTATGTCAAACAAGATTTTGGCGGCTACCAAAATCAATCCAAACACTCGCATCAAAGATTTGAGCGAAGTGCAAGTGATTGCTATCTCCAAATATATTGATGCAAATCTCCGTGTTGAGGGCGACCTTCGCAGAGAGGTTTCTTTGAGTATCAAGCGTCTTGTGGACATTGGTTGCTATCGTGGTGTCCGTCACCGCAAAAAGTTGCCGGTGCGTGGACAAAGCACCAAGCAAAATGCAAGGACACGCAAAGGGCCCAAGCGTACGGTTGGCAGGAGCAAAAAAGAAAGCAAGAAATAATGCGATAGATTTGTGGGTTGCCTAGTACTTTTGGCAAAGGTGACTCAGCAAAGAGCAAAGCGAGGTTGCTTGTTGCAAGCAATGAGACTTTCACAAAATGAATAAACGCTCTCTTGATGGGGGCAAAAGGAATCAAAAATGGCTGTTGCAAAGACATCAAAAAAAAGAGTGACCAAGGCTCCTGACAAGGGGCAAGCACATATTCGTTCAAGTTTCAACAACACGATTGTGACTTTGACCGATGAAAAGGGCAATGCAATCTCTGCATCCAGTGCAGGGGCACTCAATTTTAGGGGTAGTCGCAAGTCTACACCTTATGCGGCACAACAAGCGTGTGAAAAGGCGGCAAGAGCGGCACACGATGCAGGTTTGCGTAGTGTGGAAGTCTTTGTAAAAGGACCAGGGCAAGGCAGAGAGGCTGCGATTAGGGCACTTGAAAACGCTGGACTCAGCGTGAGTGCGATTACCGATGTTTCACCTATTCCACACAACGGTTGCCGTCCACCCAAAAAGCGTAGGGTCTAAGATTGGATTGTGTGTGTTGGGTGATGAAACAAAGAGTGTGTTTTGTGTGATTGATGGGCAGTGGATAGTACCAAAAAATGTTTTTTGCGTGTTTGTTTGCAAAAAACAATGAGCAAGCGACAAACAAAAAATAAAAACAAAGACAACAAAGATAGAGGGCAAAATGGCAAAATATACGGGAGCGGATTGCAGACTATGTAGGAGAGAGGGACAAAAATTGTTCCTCAAAGGCGAGAGATGCACAAGCAAAAAGTGTGCAATGGATAGGCGTCCAGTTCCTCCTGGACAACACGGCTTGGGTCGCAAAAAAGTGAACGAGTACGGTTTGCAATTGCGTGAAAAACAAAAAGTAAAAAGGGCTTATGGGTTGCTTGAAAAGCAGTTCCGTGGGTACTATGATATGGCGAGCACCAAAAAGGGTGTTACGGGCGATGTAATGCTTGCTATGATTGAAAAAAGATTGGACAATGTCGTATACCGTATGGGTATTGGGGCATCTAGGGCACAATCCAAGCAAATCGTGACACACGGGCATATGCAAGTCAACGGCAAGTCTGTCAACATTGCTTCTTATCAAACCAAGGTGGGTGATACCATCACCATCAAACCAAGCAAAAAAGACAATGCTATTTTCAAGGAATTGAAGGGTGCCAAGATAGTTATGCCCAAATGGCTCACTTTTGATACCAATGATTTTGTGGGAAAAATTATTGCGGAACCACAAAGAGATGATGTGGACCTCAACATCAAAGAAAGTTTGATTATTGAGTTGTACAGCAAGTAATAGGTCACTAGGCTTGGGTCATACAAGAGTGTTTGGTTTGCGGATTGTAAAACAAACAACGACACGAGTCAGAAAAATTGAATTGATTTTGCCCTGGTAGATAATGGAGATAGCACATATATGATGGAGATAGAGAAGCCACGCATTACAGTAGAAGAGTCAAGTGATTTGAGACAAGGCAAATTTATTGTAGAGCCGCTTGAAAGAGGGTATGGGACTACTATTGGCAATGCTCTGAGAAGGGTGTTGTTGTCGGCACTACCCGGTACGGCGGTTGTGGGTATCACCATTGAGGGTGCTCCGCACGAATTTACCACCATCAAGGGAGTGAGAGAGGATGTCGCTGACATTATTCTCAATCTCAAAGGACTCAATCTCAAAGGCTATTTTGGCGAAAGAACGACCAAAAAATCTATTCGTATTGACATTGACAACAAGGGGACAACACCCATTGTCATTACTGCCAAGGACATAGAGACCGACCCTGAGGTGCAAGTACTCAATCCTGATTTGTATATTTGCACAATGGAGCAAGGTGCCAAGTTGCATATGGAACTTGCCGTTGCCAAAGGGCGTGGTTATGTGACCGCCGACAAAAACAAGGATGCGTCCAGACCAATTGGGTTTATTCCTATTGACAGTATTTTTACGCCCGTCAAGACGGTCAACTATGCTGTGGAGAGCACCCGTGTTGGACAAAGTATTGACCACGACAAATTGATTATAGAAGTTGGCACGGATGCTGCGTTCAGTCCCAAAGAGGTTTTGGCACTTGCTGCAAAAGCGATTGACGACCATATGAGATTGTTTGTGGAACTTGCGGATAGTTTTGCGGGGCTTGATATCTTGGTGGATCGTGAAGATGATGCAGCAAAACGCAATTTGGAAATGAACATTGAAGAGTTGGATTTGTCTGTGCGGAGTTACAACTGCCTCAAACGCGCCAATATTCATACCGTTGAGGACTTGACAAGACGCTCTGAGGAGGATATGCTCAAAGTGCGTAACCTTGGACAAAAGTCACTAGAAGAAGTTATTTACAAGTTGAGAGCCTTGGGTCTTGACCTCAAAACATACAACGAAGACTAACTTTTGAAAATTGGAATGGGTAGCAAGACAAAATGAAGTTGCGATACAAATTTCCGATTCTAGTCAAAACAGCCAAGGGTCACAAATGGAGTGGAGTGGTCATCAAATGCTGAGAATTGTTTTTCTGTTTTGAACAAGAAAAAACGAATTGGCAACAAGGATGATGTGGATACCTTGTACAAACACCCAATGGAATGGCGAGAGTTTGATTTTCTGTTTTTGAATAGAGAAGTTCTCAAACAACAACGAGTAAAATGCTGAAAGTTTACTTTTTTGATTTTTGAAAAGCAAAAAAGTGTAGAACCAATATAAAAACAAAGATAAACAACAATTGTACAAGCAATGTACATTGTACAGTTGGAGGGTATATGGAACAACGCAAACTAGGACTCAATACGACACAGCGTATGGCACTGCTCAAAAATCAAGTGACCGAACTTTTGTGGTATGGAAAATTGGACACCACTTGGGCAAGAGCCAAAGAGGTGCAACGCATTGCCGAAAAAATATTGACCACCGCTTTTAGGGCGTGGGATGACACCGTCAAAAAGGTGGAAGAACGCAAAAACGCCAAAGGGCAAACCATCAAGGTAGAAGTTGTCAACGATGGACCCAAACGCCTTGCTGCACGCCGTAGCATTATGTCAAAACTCAATGACATTCAAGAAAAGCGTGCCGTGGATGAGCCATATGATGCCTTCTTGGCTCGCACCGAGGCCATCAAACACCCACTCATTGAAAAAATATTCAATGAATACGCACCCCGCATTCAAAAGCGTGAATCCAACAAAGGTGCCAAAGGTGGCTACACCCGTGTCCTCAAAACCGGCTTCCGCCGTGGCGACGCCGCCGAAACCGCAATGATAGAAGTTATTTTGTAATAGTAAAACCCCCTTTGTCTTTTGAGACAGAGGGGTTTGTACATCGTTGTAAGGATTGTGATTAAAACAGTCCTTTTGTTTTTTTGTTGGTTCCTTTTATAGGGAATTTTTGCAAACAGTGTAAATTGTTTTACATATTTTGATAAAATTACAAATGTTTTACAAAAAATGTAAAAATTTGTTGACAAGTTTAATTATTTATGATATTATGAATATATGAAAATTAGAGAAAGGTTGCAACAGTTGCAAATGAGAACAAGCGAACTGGCTACTTATTTGGAAATTTCACGCCCAACTTTATATAAGTATATTGAGTTGTATGATGCGGGGGTTCGAGATGGAATCAACAAAAGAGTGTTGAAGTTGTTGGGTTATATTGATGAAAACAAGGCAATTGGAAAAAGGGGAATCATTGCTTATGTGGCAAGTGGACGACTGAATGAGTTGGATGGTATCTTGGGTGAAAAACAATTCTGTTTTTATGCAAAAGAGGGTAGTACGGACTTTGAATTACTGGGGCTTGTGCAAACCTATCTCAACAGTGCCTATGATGCTAATAATTTTGGAGATAAACTGGGGATGTTGTTGTTGAGTATTGAGCGAATGCGTTGTGGCGATGCTCTCAGTGAGCAAGAAAGAAAGATGGTGATAAAAATAATTGATAAGGATTCCAAAAATACAACAAAAAGGAGATAACAAATATGAGTAGAGCACGGCAAACCATAAAGGATGGGGGCAATGCAAACAAATTGGAGACGATCGGGTCTCATAAAGACGAGGAAAGCGTCACGATTGAGAGAAAAATTATTTTTAATGATTTTAGAAATATTTATTCTGAAAATAAAGAAGGCGGGAAGGAGAATGCGAGTGCAAAAAAGGAGAGTGGGTGTCGCATCAAATACAATGAACTGATAATCAATCGCAAAGGGACACAATTGGAAGATTTGGGAGAATTGATTGTTTTGATTGGTGCCAATAATAGTGGCAAATCCAATGTGTTGCAAGGGTTGTTAAAAGCCAAAGCAAGTTTTGATAAATCTGTGGAGGCCACAGAATTTGTTTGGGACAAAGAGAAGGAACCTTATATAAAATTTTGCACCAATGGCATAGAGAAAAGTAGACAAACAAAATATTGGATGGTAGACAAAGGTGATGATTGCAGGGAGTATGGTGAATCACCCAAAAACCCACACAATAAGCCTACGCCTTTTGAGTATGCAATGAGCGATGTTTTGAGAGAATTCTTGCAAGGTGAGTGTAGGTTTGTAGAACTTGTGGGGAAAATGGATGCGTTGGAGAGCGTTGAGGGTGATGCAAATTTTGTCAAGGCGATGCAAGTGATTGAGACGGAAATCCCCAAAAAAGAAGCGGAACAAGTGCGTTTGGAAACGCAGTATAGGTACAACCAGCCATACTATGCACAACAAAAGCAAGTAATACAAACCAACATAACAAAACTTCAAAGCCTTGCAAAAGAAATGAAAGAGTACAAACTCGGATATGCAAAGCAAAAACAGTTGGATGATATTGTGCAAGCCAATTGTATACGGCAACTAGGAGTGAGCATTTTGCCAAATATCGTGGAGTATAGCGAAAGGGATATCAAGCAAAAAGAGTTTGAGGTGCAAAACCATCAGATTGAAACTTCCACTTTTTTTCAAAAACTGTTTGCGTTGATTGAGGTTGATTTGAAAAAAGTGCAAGAGAGATACGGTCTATACAAAGAACAGAAAAACAAAATGATATTGACCACTTTTGCCAAAGAATTGAATGAAAAATTGAAGAAACTGAGTGACCAGTTTAATGCTTTGTATGTGAGTGGTGATGATGTTGGGAAATATAAATTCTTGCTGGATTTGGAGTCGGTCAACATATCGTTTTCTATTGCCATTGACAATGAGCAAAATGATATACCGCTTAATATTGACAAGCAGTCTACTGGGTTTAGGTGGTTTTTCAATTTTTATTTCAATTTACTCAATGATGCGAATTTGGACAGGGGTGATATTGTTTTGATGGATGAGCCTGGGACAAGTTTGCATATGCGTGGGCAAGTGGAACTGAGAAATTTTTTGAAAAACTATGCAAAGGAGTCTGGGATAACTTTTGTGATAGCAACGCATAGTCCGTTTTTTATTGATGTAGACTATTTGGACGAATTGAGAATTATCAAAAAAGAAAATGGTTTTGCCAAGATTATCAATGATTTTACGCTCTCTCGGAATGATGGTAATAAAGATATGCTTTTTGATATTGTGAGTGCCTTGGCAGTGGGTAGGCATTGTGTTCTTAATCCTAACGACACGCTCATTTTCGTAGAGGGTGCTACTGATTACAATTATTTGGTAGCGTTTAAAAAGTATTTTAAAAAAGACGGCATTGCGTTTTTGCCCATCAATGGATTGAGAGACAAGCATCTCATAGGCAAGTTGTGTGATATAGCAAAAGAGCCCATTCTTTTGGTAGATGGAGACAAAGCAGGAGAAATCGCAAACAAACAAAATGCAAAAGAGAAAGTTGAGATAATCAACCTTTGGGAAGTGGAAAAATCTTGGTTGACCATAGAAGATTTATTTGCAGGTGCGGACAAGGACAAGGTGAATGGAGACAATAAAACATACGCAAACTCGTGCAATATCAAAAAGCATTGCGACGAGATTGAAAAAAGTTTTTCAAAAGAAACCATAAAAAATTTTGAACAGTTGTTTGCACGCTTGGAGTTGTAGTGATAAGGGGACGAAAAATGAATTATTTGGACTTGTTTCCACAACTGCATTTTGCAAATGAACAAGAGCAAAAGAGGTTGAATGAGTATTGTCAAACGAAAGGGGTGTATTTGCATAAGCAAGTTTATGAGGCTCTTTTGCACTGGGAGTCCAAGACTAAGGTGGTGTCGTATGAAGAGTTATCTGGTTTGATTAGGTATGATAAGACATTGCGATATGGGCTTTATGTTTATTTGAGTGCGGCGGAGGAATATTTGCGTGCGGTGGTATGTGAAAAACTGGATGTTGCAAAGGAGATAGCAGAACCGCTGAGTTGTAAAATTTTGCAATACAATCAACAAAAAAAAGAGTGGATAGAAGAAACTCCTTTGATAGAGAAAAAAGACTTTAATCATTCACACCTATATGCTGCAACTTTCTCAAAGCATTGTGGGTTGCACACATTGATACAAATTGTCAAGATGCACAAATTGGTGGAGAGGGAACAAGATTGGGACTTGGTCAAAGAACTACGAAACAAGGTTATGCATCATAATTTGCTTGTGTTGTCTCATTATACGGATAGGACGCACATTGAACAGGAAATAGCGAGTGTAGAGCAAGCAAGTGCGGCATTGTATAGAGTTTTGCCAAACGATGGGATGCGAAAAAGTTTGAACAAGGCCGTCAATATTGGAAATTTTAAGGATGGAGATTTGGGGGCTATGCCCAACGCAAAGATAATGAGACTAGGGAGGTTTGAAAATGGAGTATTTACCAAAATCTAAGAGCAAAGAGCCCAAGAGGATTTTTTTGAATGAGTTGATGCCAATGGTGAGAGATTTTTTGGGAAAAGAGTACGACAAGGGAAAATTTGTTTTTGCTACGCCAAGCCTTGTGGGGAGTGCTAAACGGAATTTGATATTGGCAAAATGTCAGAAAGGAAAATATTATGATTACGATTTTGACTATCAAGTTTTTTTAGAGAAAGTTCCCCACGAATTGGGTGCAAAGCAAACAAAGGCTGCTTTTCAAAGAGCCTTTGATGATGCAATTTGTGCTTTGAAAAAGAAAGAAAATATTGAGTTGCAGCCGTGCGAAGATTCTACCAATGTGCTGACAATTAAAAAGTTGAATATTGATGGGAACATAGAATATTCGTATGATATTGCTATACTACAAAAAAACAGCAAGGGGCACTTGATGATATTAAGGAATGAGAAAAAGGGCAACATCTATCATTTTGTAGAGTTGTCCAATTGTTGTTTTGGTGATTTTGGGAAAAAGAGTATCAAAATCAAAGGGATTGGTGAGTGGAATGCATTGAGAAAATTGTACAAGGAGAAAAAAGAACAGATGCAAAAGTTGCCAAAAGAGGACAGGAATCATTCTCTTTCTTTGCTTAAAGAGACGGTAAATGAAATATTGCAAAAAAGGGGGTATTGAGAGTTCACTTTTGAAAGTTATTTTTTAAATTTAGATAGAGTGTGTTTATAGCTGTATGTATCTGAATAGTTACTTTGGTGAGGATGAGTTTTGAGAAAGAAAACCTTGTTTTGATAACAAAAGCTGAACGGTGGAATATTTTTTTGCGGATTGGACAAAATTAGTTGCAAAAAGTTGGCAAAAATGGTATAATAGTAGGATAATGCAGAAGGTATGCTTGAATTCTAATTGGCTTTTGGATTTTGCGGGGCGTGATGGCGTGCGGGAGTCTAGTGGCGGTGCAAAGGTGGATTTGCCGTATTGTGTGAAGCACGAGAAGGCGTACTTTTGGCGTGGGCTTGATGATGTGGATTTGCGTGGTGTCAAGCGGGCGTTTTTGGTGATTGATGGGGTGCAGGGCGGTGCCATTGTGTCCATCAACGGCGTGGTGGTTTCTAGCGTGGCTGGGGGCTATGAGCGGATTGATATCACCAAAAAGTTGGGGCGGATTGCCAACGAGATTTGCTTGGAGATTGATACACGGGATGGGTCTAGTGGTGTTGCAGGCGGTGTGTTTTTGTATACGACCGACCAAGATGTGTATGTAGAGCCTGATGGTGTGTTTGTGGGTGGAACCAAGATTGAGGGTGCAAAGGCGGTTCAGAATGTGCGTGTGACGGTGGGGTACTTGGGGGATGCCAAGGGTGACAGTAGAGCCGTGCAAGCAATGGTGGAGGTCTTTAATCACCGTGGCAAACGCAAGGCACGCAAACTCAAAAAATTCAAAATCAAAAAGAGTGGGTTGGTTGTCAATATTCCTATCAATATCAACAAACCTATTTTGTATAGACCTGCCAATGTGGATATTGAGGATGCAAGCGGTGAGTACACCAGCAACGGTAGCCCTTATATCTATGGTATCAAGGTGACTTTGCAAGAGGTGCCCACTTTGACAGCGGCACAAAAACTTGCCATCGTGATGGCAAAGAAGACCGGGCAAAAAGTGGCTCCCTTGCAACCTGTGGAGATAGATAGCATTGAGAGCAAGTTTGGTGTGCGGGCACTTGGGCGTCGTGGAAAAAACTTGATTTATAATGGCAAGGCTTTCAAATTCAACGGTGTCAAAATTAGCAATACCAACAGTGTCTTGGGTGCCATCTCCTTGCCAACCGTAGAAGAGACCAAGTTGAAAACAATCAAGGCAAATGCATATAATATTGTAAGACCGGTGCAGTTTCCTACCGAGACATTTTTGAATGCTTGTGACAAGGTTGGGATTATGTGTATTGTGGATGTGTTTGGGGCGATGCCTTCGGGGATGGAGTTGTTTTACAACCTCAAATATGACACGATGCGAGAGAGCGTGATTGCTAGCAGGATTGCAATGCTACGCAACCATCCTTGCGTGATTGCTTATTGTGTGGGTGATTGCACAAATGCAAGTTATGGCAGAGCGGATTTGATGGAGTATGTGGAGAGCGTGGTTGCCACCATCCGAGGCATTGATGACAAGAACTTGGTGACCGCAGTGGTGACCGAACTCGTGCCTACGGCAGATGAGTTGGAACAATACGGCGGTGCCAATGCCATCAAAAAATGGACAAGTGTCTCCTTGGGAGAACGCAAGGCTGTGGCGTTGGAGATTGGCAGAGAGAAAGATATTTTTGGACAAGTAAGCGAGAAGTATTGTGAACTGCTTGATTTTGTATGTTACAAAAACTTGTCGGATAGATATGAGGCGGATGCAAAAAAGTACCCCAAAAGATTGATGCTTGGCGTGGACCACTCCCCCAAAGATTTGGATGAGGCGATTAGCAGGGGCGAAGATTCTTTGAGTGTAGTGGGTGATATGGGTGGTGAGTATTGCTTTGATTATTATGGCAAGTCAACACCGGTCAACGAGTACCGCCAAATTTTGACGGGGGCAAAAAACAAAGTTTGTATTGTTGCCTATGACAGTGACGCAGAGCCGGTCATCATCAATG
>WQZE01000022.1 GCA_009780875.1 Bacillota bacterium
TCCTTACAGTCTTTGTCATACGAAAAGGTTGGGAATCAACCTTTTTGAGACATTCTTCCTTACAGTCTTTGTCATACGAAAAGGTTGGGAATCAACCTTTTTGAGGCATTCTTCCTTACAGTCTTAGCAGTATGAAAAGGTTGGGAGTCCTGTTTGACACATCCTTGACCAAACAGCATTATTTTGTCTTTTACAAAAAATCACTCTCAACACGACTGCATATCTTGGACAATGGACAGCATTGGGTCAAGATTGATGGATGGGGTGTCTTTGCCCCAAGACAACCGAATCGCAGATGCAATGATTTCTGGGGCTAGCCCCATTGCTTGCAATACAAAACTTGGTTGATAGTCCTTGCTTGTACAAGCAGAGCCATTGGAAACCGAATACTCAGATTTGAGTGCTAGCAACAGTGCCTCCGAATTGATGCCCTCAAAAGATAGATTGAGAGTATTATTGACACAGCGTGTTTGGTCCCCATTGATTGTGTATCTCGCTTTGCTTTGGCTGAGTTGTTGCAAGACGCTTGTTTTGATCAAATGGCAATGCTGTTGCCATTTTTTGTAATTGTGATTTGCAAGTTCAGCCGCTTTGCCAAATCCGGCTATCAACGCCACGGAGGAAGTTCCCGGTCTCATTCCGTTTTCTTGCCCCCCACCAAATACAAGGGGACAAAGGGGCGGTCTCTTGTAATTTTTGGTTTTGAGCACCAATGCCCCAATTCCTTGCGGTCCATATATTTTGTGACCCGAAACCGACAACATATCATAAGAGGATCGTCTCAACTCCTCCACCATTTTTCCAAAGGATTGTGCCGCATCTATATGAAACCACACGCCCTTTGCCTTGCAATACTCACCTACTTCTTGTATGGGCTGCACCACGCCTGTCTCATTGTTGACTTGTTGCATTGTGACAAGAGCCGTGTGAGGTTTGATAAGGTCTATCATTGCATCACAAGAAACCGACCCACCACCGTTGGGCTTTGCAAAATCCACAGCAATGCCCTGTTTTTGCAATTGCATCAAAGGTTCCAAAACCGACTTATGCTCAATCACCGTAGATACCATATGGTTCTTGCCGTGTGTGTTTGCATAGGCTTGCAAGCCCAAGATGGCAAGATTGTTGCTTTCTGTGGCACCACTCGTAAAATACACTTCTTTGGGCAACACCCCCAAAAGAGTGGCAATTTGTAGGCGGGCATTCTCTACGACTTGCTTGGCTTGTTCGCCGTGTTTATGTGTGCGACTGTCTGCATTGCCTATAATGTCCTTATAGACCTGCATTATGCAATCCACAACTTGCGTATCTATGGGCGTAGATGCGTTGTAATCAAGATACTGTATCATTGGCTTCCTCCTTTGCTTTTTTGGCAGCGTGGCAAACCAAGTCATCTACGGTCTTGACATAGTTCGTCGCCAAAAGATACGAAATGCCACGGTCTAGATGCAATCTGAATTGTTGCCACAAGACATCCATCTCTGTACCCAGTCCGTCTTGTATGCATCTTTGCCTTATCATCCTTTCATAGACCTCGTGATACTCCCCACCAAAAGTTTGCCAAGACATCTCTACATTGCTGTCCTCCTCTGCCTTGCCTGGCGGTGGCGGCATAGATGACTCACACAAAGAAAAGCACAAAGCCCATCTGCACAGAACATTCCAATGTTGGATGCCCGTTTTGGTTTTGAGTCCAATCAATCGCTGTTTTTCTTTTTTGGATAACCTTATTTGTTTTACAAACATTCTTCAAAATATCCTTTTTCTATTTTGGTACTATGGGTTGTTTCCTCATACTGCAACAAATAGGTGATGGCAATTTTGTCAGCAATCCTATCTTTCAGCGACCCCACAATCTCTGCATTGGTTGACAAGACAATCACTTGATTGGAGACTTTTGGCAAATAATTGTGCACATAGTTTTTCCTATGTGCCGCATCCAATCTTGCAAGAGGCGTATCAATCATCAAAGGGAACTGATAAGCGGTATAGTCAATAATTCCCCAAAGAATGGCGGTCGCCAACAACTGTTGCTCCCCTGCTGACAAACTGTTGTGAGGAATGATTTGTCGTGAACGGCCGTACAACACAAGGTCAAGACTTGTACTATCAATCTGGATACCGTCCACCAATCCTTGCTTGCCCAAAATCATAGCAAACTTTTCTTGGATGATTTGAGCAATGGCATCCACCTTTTGTTTTTGCACTTTTTGTGCAAAAATTTTGAGAACGCTTTGCACCATTGTTGCGTGCTTTGCAATTTTTGTGGCAGCATCTCTACCATCCAATTGTCCAATCCTATTTTCTAGCAATTTTATCAATTGTTCTTGTGTCGCCGACTTCTCCTGCTCTATCTGAATTTTTTGTGCTTGCAATTGTGACAGTTGATTGGTGTCCGTGGCAACCTGCGTATTCAACTTTTTTATTTGCTCTATCAAACTAGATACGATGGGCTTTTTATGTGTTTGTGCATCAAGGTACCGTGTTTGCTTGTCAATCTCTTTTTGAATCTTTTGTCTATGGTGGAGTTGCTTGTTCACTTTTTCAAACTCTGTCTCCTTGTCTTGTGCAAGCAAAAAAGAGAGTTGCTGTTTGGTGTGCTTTGTCATCCCTAGTCTGTCCTGTGGCAATTTTGCTTGAAAATATTCTTTCCTTTGCCCAAGAAGTTTCAGAGCATCCAACAAACTTTTTTCAGACAGTGCATACTCCTTGACAAATTCTTGCACACTCTCATACTGCTCTTGCACGGCGTCAAAATCGCTTTCCTTCTGTGCCGTATCTTGCATTGCTTGCAACAATTTGTGCACCATCAACAAGGGGGCACTGCCTTCTAGCCATTTTGTGATTCCTTGCTCGCACTCTTTTTGTTGTCTTTCCAATTTTTGCTTTTTTTTCTGTTTTTCAATTTTGCCGTTCCAAATTTTTCCGCCTTCTTTGACAAACTGGTTTTCCAATTGAATTTGTTTTTCATTGTTTTGGTCTATGGTCTTTTGATATTGCAATATCTCTTGCTCTATTTGAGAGAGTTGTTTCGCCAATTGCTCATCTTTTGACTTGATGCTTTGCAGTTCGGCATCTTGTACTTGCAAAGACGCAAGCACACTGTTTTTTTCAATCAGTGTTTTAATATCTCCCTCCAACACATCCACCACATCCAGTCCAAGCAGCGTTCTCATTGCAGACTTGAATTGCCTGTCATTGTGCTCACTTGTCAACCTACCAATGCTTTCGCCATCAAACAAAAAGAACTGGGACATCGTTGCTGGCATTATCATTTCCATATGATTTGCCCAATTGTCCGTCAAATAATCATCTTTTTGCCCCTCACAAGACACCTCAAAACTCTCTTCTATTCCTTTTGCTTTTGCCCCTACGCTCCACTTGCGATCAATTTGTATCGTGGTCGGTTGTTCATCAATGTCCAAGACAACTTCCATCCTGAGGCTTGCATTGAGACAATTGTGATGGATGCACTCTTTGAGATATTGACTGTATGGCAGTTTTTGCGACACAAACGCAGCAGCCCTGCTCCCATATAGGCAGAGAGAAACCGCTTGCAAAATCGTAGTCTTGCCACGCCCATTGCTCCCACCCACCAAAACAATTGGTTTATTTTTACTCGCAACCCCAAAATCAAGTGTCTGCGTGCCCTCAAATATGCAAAAATTATGCATTGTCAATTGATTCATTCTCATCTTTGTTCCCCAATATCTTCTCTTGTCTTTCCAATCTCATTTGCGCATAGCCCAAAGCATCCGCCTCATTTTGAAAGCAATTTGACTGTATGATTTTTTGCAGTTTGACCCCTATCCCCTGCCTATACTTGCTACTTTGTGCCTGTCGTTCTACCTCCAAAAGTGAGGCGGTCATCCTAAAAAGCAACTCTTCCTCTGGATACTCTGTGTCGCAAATCTCTTTGAGCAACCCATACTCATTGGGGTTGAAAGCGTGCTTGTACGCTTTGCCTACTTGCAACTCCTTGCCTTTGACTTCTTGGTATATCTTGGCGACACTGTCCTCATACTCGTGCTTTTCTTCAATCCAAATTCTTCTTATCTCCAAAAGTTCTTGGGTGGAGATGATTTGCCCCTCTCCGAACCAAGCCGGACCCGTTTTTTGTATTTGGTTTTCTATGGTCAACAATTCACGCAACCACTCTTGTCTTGTCGCTTTGGTATAGGGTCCGTGCACAAGTCTGTTGTTATAAAGTTTGAGTTCCCCAGACATCCTAGAAAACTCTCTACGACTCCTATCATACTCGTGGTCTCCAAACTTGTCCCTAAACTGCAACAAAGGCAACATCCACTCCTTTTCTTCATCGTTTTGTATCATTGCCTCCATAGACTTGTCTCTCTCCACCAGTGTGCAAACCCAACACCCAAAACGACTTTTCCCACAACTGGGCGTGTTGACATCACGCACCAAGGGACACTCTCCATCCGCAGTCGCACCCTTGTACATTGTCAACAAATCCTGATTGCTGTGCCCCCACGGATTTTGGTGTTGCAACAAGTATTGCCATACCTCATCGTCACTCCACTCCTTGATGGGCGTAAACGACAACTCATTTTGCATATTGGATTTGGCGGTGAGGGAGGGTCTGACCTCATATTTTTCGTGCTCGGTGATGGTCCTCATCCTATTGGCACTTTCTTGCTTTCGTGTACCCAACACAAGAATGACCTCCCCATAGGCGGACACCATCTTTTGCACAAAGGTATTGGTTGGCTTGATTTTGAGCCTGTCTGTACACCATCTAAAATTTTGCCTAGGATACGGATATCCCCGTCCAATCAAATTGACCCAAAAGGTGTCCTTGATAGCAGGATACACAATGTGTGCCTCTATGGGCAAGTCGCACTTTTGAGCACTCTCCCCAAGCCGCTCGTGTGATTTTTTGACCCACGCTGACACAATGGGTGACTCCACCAGCGTATCATTGGTCACCACAAACACCTTTTTGTGTCTCTGCCCACTCTCCAATTCCAACAAACTCTCCCACACCAATTGCAAAATGGCAGTACTGTCCTTGCCCCCGCTATACCCAACCACCCAAGGAATCCCATCTTCTAGGTATATCCGTTTGATATTGTCTTTGACTTGTTGTATATCTTTTTTTGTAAGCATAATTATTCTCGTTTTATTTTTTCGTCCCACGCTCTTTTTGATTCTCATCTGGGAACACTTTATTTTTGAATTCCTCTACCAGTTTGTCCACAAAATCCCGAAAGGCTGGAATAAAGGAACCGCTATGTTCTGCATAAAAATCTTGTACCTTGTCCCCATATTCTTTTTGACTCCAATTTTGCCCCTCTCTACAACTCATATAAGGCTTTTTGTCTATCATTTTTATCAACACTGACAAATACATTTCTGTGTACTCATCACACTGACTTTGCAATGACTCCAATTTTTCTAGTTTGTCTTCAACGCATAAATTAGCCAAATCATTATTGATTGTTTTCGGTATAAAAATAAAATTAAAAATAGAATTTTTGACACCTTGAATCTCTTTGGGATACTCCGCGCTCAAAGAATGATGGGTTACCTTATTGCTGTTATTTAGCAAAAAATGTTCTATACTATGCGAATCCTTCTCAGTGTAAAACTTTACCAACTCTTTGCAATTTTTGATAGAAACCTTGTCTTGTCCAAGGGTATAATAATTATAGATAGAGGCAAAACTTTTTGCCAAATATTGATTGTCTGCATTCTCGGCAGATTTGACCATATATTTTTTTAGCAACTTGCTTTCTTCAAAATCTTGTTTGAAATATCTTTTGAACTCCTCCAATGCGCTCGAATGCCACACAGATTCCTCTGCTCCCAAAATTTTTTCAAAATCCTTTATGTTTTTTCTACCCGCTTCAAACAAGAGAAATGTAGTCCCCAGCAAATATACGATATTTAGGTTTTCATATTTTGCTTTGGGTTTGGGTTTTTTGTCCAACAAAATCGTCAAAAAATATTTGAGTACAAACGCCTTGGGCACCACCGCACTGCTACGCAATAAACTGCGTAGTTGAAAATAATATATTGCAAAACAGTCATCACTTATCTTGTCTTCTTTCTCATCTACAACAAAATATTCTTTAAAAAAATCGTTTGGGGCGGAACTACACAAAATATGATTGACAAATCGCAAATACTCCGTGAGCACTCGGACACATTGACTGTTGTAATCTTTGTTAATGATTGCCTTCAACAAGTGTTCACCTTTGTGTGAATTACCGAGCTCGTTACTTTTCAATTCTTTTGCTAAACACAATTTGCTATCTATTTCTATCTTTTTATATTCTTCATTTTTGTGCAAATGAAGCGTGCACTTGATGCATTGCTCCAACATTATCGCCAGCAAATAGGGGTTCTTTTTCCTGATTGTTTCTTTTATTTTCTTTTCAAATTTATGATATTCCTCTTTGAGGGCAACCCATTGTTTCTTGGTATCCACCCTATTGTCGGATTGTTGAAAAAAATACCCCTTGTATACATCTTCGGCATCCAAGGGCAAAGCCTTGACATTGACATCAAGATAATACTCCATCGCAGAATCTTTTTTGGAGTCAGTAGAGACTATCATATTGATGCTAGAATTCCATAAATTTTTACAAAATCCCGCTTGTACTGCCATATCCTTGTCTTTAAAAAATTGTTGAATGCACTCATACAACTCTCTATACCGATCGCACTGTGCATAGTTATCCTGCTTTGTCAACTCCTTTACTGGCTCGTTTTCCTTGTCAAACCCCCAAGTAAGACACTCTTGAAAAGTTGTAAAACTCTCCACTTGCAATTCGCAAGCGTCTATTTTTTTGCTATACCTATCATTTGATTCAAAAAATTTAAACAACAGGCAAAAAGAGGTGAGCCGTTGCTGTCCATCAATGATATCATAGGTATTTTGACACTCATCAAATTGCAAAATAAGATTGCCCAAGAATTTTTCTCCACGCAAAATATCATTCATCAAACTTTCCAAATTTTGACACTCCCAGCGTATTTCTCTCTGATAGTCAGGCACTACATACCTCCTATTTTTTTGGAAAGTATGCTTTGATTTTGCATTTATTTCAAATTGCTTGTTCTCAAAAAATTCTTCTACGGTCTTGGTTGTTCCAATGATATCCATAATCTCTCCAAAATATTTCCTAAGCTATCCCCTCGCTTTTAGCATACTTTTTGACCAATGTTGCCAGGTTGTCCATTGTGTCCAAAAGGTCGTCTTTGGTGATGGCGTTGGAGAGTTCGCCAATTCCATAGTTGGCAAAGTGGAGCAAGAAGGTGAGCGGGTTGAAAGATTTGCTCTTGTCGGACTTGGTTGCATTGTGTTGATTTTGCGAGTCAAAAGCCCACTGTATGCGAGTATCCTCATCCAAATCTATGCAACTGCTGGTAAGCACCGCCGCTTGAAACATTTTGTCCAAAAAACTTTTGTTGTTGTGCAAAATGCTTCTGGGGATGGATTTGTGGTCATCTCCATATTGCTTGGTGTCTAGTGATTGGATTTGCTTGTCGCAATGAATCCCAATGGATGCTGCCAAACAAAACATCTCAAAGTGCGTTGAAAACAAGGGGTCAAGACTTTTGAGCGTCTCGTTCCAAATATCCCCTCTCAGCAATATATCTGCACTGATATACATAGTTTCTCCTTGTGCAAAAAAGCAATTGTATTGTTTTGTTATATTTTTGAAATCACTGCCACATTGGCGTGTTCGTTGCTTGTGATTTGGTACATTTGCCCCACCTTGCTTGCAGGCAACAAGTCATCAATCTTATCTTTTGAAAACACGATGATTTGTGGGGCATAGTCGGGTATAGTATCCAACACTTTTTGACGATTCTCTGCATCTAGTTTGGAAAACGGACCATCCAGTACCAAGGGATACTCTTTGATTGCATCCTCTTGCCCACACAACACATCAAAGATGCCACCAATATACGCAAACGACACAACCGCAAACTGTCCCTCACTTTTGTATTCGTCACCGTAGTTGTCAAAAACTTTCAACAAGAAATCCTCGCTCATCTCCACATTTCGTTTGGTACGCAACATTGTCTCCAATCTTTTTGCAATAGATTTTTCCATTTGTGCACTATACTCTTTCGCCAATTTTTGCAGGTCTTGTTCAAAGAACTCTTTGACCTTTGTTATCAACGCAATTTGTTTTTCTATCAAGGCGTTGGCTTGATTGCCTTTGACAGCGTTGTCAAAATCTTTTTGCAATTTGTTGGATTTTTGTTGCAAGGCCTGTATCTCTGCGGTTGTTTGCACCAACCTCTGCTGCGTGTATTTTTGGTCTGTCTCCAAGGATTGTCTGTCATCTACCAACTGCTGTATATCAGGCATGCTTTTGAGACTTTCGTCAATTTCTTGCACGCTTTTGTCCGCTTGGTCTTGTTGGTTTTTCAGTTCTGTGATGCTTTTCAAATGTCCATTGACATCCCAAGGTGTTCCGTTTTGCAATTCGTTGATTTCTTGCACAAAGGTATCATACACCACTTTGAGTGAGAGTGGTGGCAACATAGGCAAGTAGTCTTCCAGTTTTTTGCGTGCAACTTCGTCAATCGTTTGTCCACAAATGCACGCCTGGGTGGCATCCTGCAAAATCGCATTGACAAGTTCTTTGTTGAGCCCACTTGGCAAAAAGATTTTGTCCAACTTGCCAACAATGGTTTGCTTGGCTTGTCCAAACCTGCTTGCCACTATCAAAGGACTATACGACATCGTTAATTCTTTGCCAAATCGTTTTTGTGCATCGTCTATTTGTTTTTGCAAAGTTTTGGATTGGCTAGACCATTTTTGACGGTCTTCTTCGTATGCTTGTCTTGTTTTTGCACCTCCAATTTTCTCGCTCAACGATTTTAGTCGCAAAGCATTGTCATTGCTTTTTTCTTCAAGTTCTTTTTTGTAGTCAACTTTGCTTTCCAACTCACTCATTGTGTCATCTATCCACCTCGTCAAGTCCTGGGTATCGGGGTTGTCACTCTTGCCTCTTTTGAGATTGAGTGTCCCAATCACGGACTGCTTGGTAGAAACACTCCCAATATGCTCCACCGCATTTTGATACAAGTTGAGCCCAAAAATGGTGTGCAGTGCTTTTTGCAATTTTTTGGAAGAATCGTGTCCTTTTTTCATAAGGTCCGTGATCATTCGCTCTCCATCAAAAAAGAAGTATGGAGACAATCCCACGGGCAACATTTTTTCTATATAATCACTCGTACTGTCTTTGAGTTTGACCCAATCACCGTTGTTGTTTTTGTATTGCAAAAGGACATCTGGTCTCTCTTCTTGGACTCGTGTGGGAGTTCTTTTGTAAAACTGTGTCCGTTTGAGCACAAACTCTTTGCCATTGTGTTCAAAGGCAATCTCACCCCACACCTCTATTTTGTCACCCACTTGTGCATTTGTTTCCGATGCAAAGTTGTACAACTTGTCACTACTACTTTCATTAAAATCCACGGTATTGTACAATACCCAACGAAAAAGTTGATGAAGCGTTGTTTTGCCCACACCATTGTCACCGTACACAATATTGACTTTGCCATCGGTATCAAAGTCCAGACGGCCCTCCTCAGCATAGGTTCTAAAATTTTTATACGCTATGGTTCTAATCTTCACTCTGCACCACCCTTTCCAACTCTTGTGTGATTTCGTTCACAATTCTACGCTTTGTTTCCGCACTCATTGTCTCACCACTGTGCTTTTTTTCTATCTCTTTGGTCTTTTCTACCAGAGTTTCAATCATTTCAGTCTCTGTCATTTTCAATTTCCTCCAAATCATCCATCTTGTAAGCAATGTCCTCCGACGCCAAATCATAATAGACCAATTGTTCTTGCAATGTGGGCTGCAACGAATCCCAATTGCTTGCCAGTTTTGCATACTCCAAAAATCTTCTCAATTCCATTTTGGCAATCCCTGGTACTCTGGTGGAGGACATCACCATCATATCATATATCTTGGCACTTGTTTTTCCTTTATGTGTACGCAAGATTCGCCCTCGCCTTTGCACAAACTCTCTCAAATTGTCATTGCTTGACAACAGGAGTGCCGCCTCCATACAAGGTATATTGACACCCTCATCAAGACACCTAATCGCTGCCAAAGCACTCAAACTGCCTTGCTCAAATCTCTCAATAATATCTTCACGGTCACGCATCGTCTCCTTGGCAGTAAACTGTGCTGGTCTGTACCCCACACGATTCAACTGCTCTTTGACAAATTGTATGTGCTTTTGCTCTTGCCCCTGGTCATCAAACAGTGTACCATCTCCGCAATAACACACAAAATTGTGCTTGTGTTTTGCTTGCAATTGTTTGACAATCTCGGGCAACTTGTCCATCTTTTGTTGCACACCTGCAAGCACCCTCAACCTAGCCCGCCTCAGCGTTGAAAACCTTGTTTTGTCTATCAGTTTGTCACCCACAAAGCAAGATGCCATCTGCCCAGTCAAGCGGGCAAACTGTGTTTCCTCTGCCTCTGTACAATACACAAAAATTGGATGGTATTCATAGGGCACCAAAAATCCTTGTTGGAGTGCTTTTTCTATCCCAAACTCATATACCTTGCCCCCAAAACAGTCCATAAGTTGCTTGCCTGCCGTATTGTCAATACCGCTATATGGGGTGGCACTCAACCCCAATTGATAGCGGTATTTGGGCAGCACACTCTCTGCTTGACTAGCCCATCTATGTGCCTCATCCACTATCAACAATCTGGGCAAAGAGCACTTTGCAAAGGATTGTTCAAATTTGTCTGTCGCAAAAGAATCCATCGTAGAAACCACCCATATCGGCTTTGCGTCCCCCAAGTTGTGCTCAATCACTTTTTGCCTAATCTCCTTGTCCCAAAACGGGTTGTCTGAGGACACTTGTAAGACCCCAGAATCCAAGACCTTTGCAATATCCTTGGCCCATTGTGCGACAAGGTGCTTGTAGGGAGCAATGACCACCACGACTGTGCTCTCTTTTTCTAGCAATTTTTTGGTCGCATAGATGGCAGTCCAAGTCTTGCCTGTCCCCGTAGCCATCACCCAAAAACCACGATAAGCATTGTCCACCCAAGCACGAATTGCCTCTTGCTGATAGTCCCTTAGTTGTATGAGATTGTTTGACTCCCTTGTTACTCCTTGTTTTTTTGCGATGACCTTGACAATAGACGCTTGGATGGCACTCTTAAAGTCATAGGTCTCCACAAAGGGGCTCTTGCCTTGCCAAAGAGTCTCAAACTCATTGCATTCATCCAAGACCCGTTCACTCTCAGCACTCACCCAACTGCGGAACACTCTCACTTTTTCATAATTTTGGCAGTATGCATACTCACTTGCGTTGGCACTCCCCACAAAAACAATCTTGTCTCCTTGCTTGTCCTCTATGATGCCAAACTTGTCGTGATACATCCCTATGCTTTTTGTGACCAAAATCTTGATATCCAACACACCCACGGAAATCAATTGGGCCAACAACACAAGGCGGTCGCTTTCCAATGTACCCAATCGTGTCTCCAAGTCGTCTATAAACACTTGTCTTACAA
>WQZE01000023.1 GCA_009780875.1 Bacillota bacterium
CACACTGTTTGTAGAGTTGTTCATTCAAGTCCTCCATCTCGTGGAGGCGGTTTTTGAGATAGTTCTCTTGGTTTTTTATCATTTCCTCATTGTCGCTATGCTTGACAAAATCATTTTTCTTGAAATATTGATGGACGATGTGGTTTCTGTCGTGCAGTGCTTTTTCTAGTTGCTCCACCAAATCCTCATTGAGCAAGTCCTTGTGTTGCAACTCACCCAGCAATTGACCCAGCGTGCTTGTACCCCATTTTTCTCTAATGACTTCTTCGGACTGCTGACTATGCTCACAAATCAACTCTACAATGTTGTACTCAATATATTGCACTATTTCAATAATTTGCCCTATCAAGGGATAGATTCTATTCATTGAGACCTCCTAGTTGCTTCAACAAACTGAGTGCTGCATTTTTTTTGGCTTCTTTTTTTTGCGTATCTTTTGCAGTTGCTCTATACACTTTGCCATTGTGCACCACGGCGATAACACAATGCACTTGCCATTGCAAAGTTTGCACATTCATAACATCCGTCGTCGTGTATTCCGCCTTGTTTGTCCATCCCGCACGATACAATTCATCCAATGCATTGACTGCACTATCGGCAGAAGACTGATGGAGTTGTTCCAACCTTCGGACAATGATTGCCCTCAACTCTCTATCCTCAGGAGTAGACAACCCCGTTGTAATCAGACCGGCTCTTGCACCACTCTTGCCTATGCTATCAAACCACGCTGCTTGTCTCTTGGAAACATACTCCCAAATTTGTCTTGCTGCCTCCACCTTGGCTTCTTTTTTGTTTTGTCCACAGCCTACAAACTTAGTTTGCTCCTCATAGCATCCTTGGTTGTATACTGTTTCATCCATCTGAAAACCTGCAATACCCATCAACGATTGATTTTCTATGGAATCATACATTGTATACTTGTACTCTGGTATCAATGCGTCGCACCGCCACCCATCTTGTATTTGTGTACACTCATAAATCTCTTGCGTTCTTTTGCAACTTGCTCCCACCAACCCACTGTCTATAAAAGATTGTGGATAATGGTCATTCCAACTGCTAAACGCAAAATGTTCGTGCTTGGCAAAAAATTTTTGCACTTTGCTAATATAATTTGTTTCACCCGCCGACAAGTGAGTTTGCCTTGCACGGCTCCCATCGTTGTCAACCGCAAGCAACACTCCAAGGGCTTGGCGTATGGTTTGCCCGTCTTGCTTGCAATCCAACGCAATAGCGCCCACCAACGCCTCCAAAAGGTTTTCCTTGATACCAGGTCTCGTGTGAACGCCTTGCAAGGCATCCCCTTTGCCCATCCTAAAATACGCCTTGTTGGCAAGCCCCAGTTTGTCCACTCTCCCGCTCAAATAGGGCGTACCCAAAAAGCATTGTCGCCATTTTGACAACTCACCTTCGGCATAACGAGAAGCCAAGCCATTTTGTGCATCCACCCGCATAAAGCACTCCAAGGCTTTTTGGGTCATATACCTATAAATAAAGGCATCCCCTATCCACTCTAAAATCTCATTGCACTCACCGCCTTGCTCCTCTGCATAGGAACGCAGTGTGTACGCTTGTCTGAGCAACGCCTTGTTGGAAAACTCATATCCAAGGATATGCTCTACCTCGTTCATTTGATTCTTGTCCATTTTTCATCTCCATCATAATACAATCAATTGTTATATTTTATGGCATAAAAAAACTACGACACCTCTTGGAGTGGTTCAAGGTTTGAACCACTCCAATGTCTCGTAGCAAAATAGTCTTATAGCGGATAGGGACTAATAGTAGTAACACAATACTATTAAAAAATAATTTCCGCACAGTTATTTGGCAACTTTCTCAACTTGTTGCCAAATAACTGTGCAAACTTTATAACTCAATATAATTGTTTTATTACGCTCACTCTCTACACAATACAATTCTACTTTATGCCACCATTCTAGTATACCACACAATGCCCCTCTTGTCAACCAAATCATAGCCTTGTGACAAAGTTTTTTTGAGACCCAAAATACTACCCAAATAGAGTAGCATCTTGGGTCTTGCCAGTATCTTATGCTGCCAACTCCAAATCTATGGCAACCACTTCCTGTTTTTTGTTTCTTCTCCTCCACCAAGCATAGATACCATAGGTCAAAAGGCTGTCCACGCCAATACCTAGGGCAAAAAGCAGAGAAATCCCAAGAAGTGTGGGAGACCAGACTTTGGTTGCGTAGAGCACAAAGGCTACGCCGTTGACCAAGCCATTGACAACGATGGACTGATAGAGCATATACTTTGGCTTGCCCAGCCCATAAAACACGCTGTCTATCACATTGTTGAAAGCAAAGAGGATATAGAACGCAAGGCTTATCAACACAATATCAAAAATGGCACGGGCATTTGGGAACCCTAACACCGTTTTCATAAAAGGTTGCCACAGTGGCAGCGTCACAAACCAAAAAACAACAAACACGGCGGTCAATACAAAATAACCACCCACCTTGGCGCCCAACTCTTTTTGCCCTGACGCGCCAATGTCTCGCTTGACAAGTTCGCCTAGTTGCAAGACGGGCAAAAGAAGCCAGCCCCAAATAAAATTATTGGCAACCCAAAAAGTTCCTTGCTCACCCACCTCATTGACCACCCGCACAATCATCAATATAAAAGCGGCATTGCGTACCAAGGACTCAATCCCAGACACTCCGCCCACTTTGAGATACCCTTTGAGCCACGCAAACGACATTTTGTCTTTGCAAAAAATTTTTATCTGCTCCTTGTGTAGCAAAATCACCGCCATCACAAGCAACAACAGATTGACAATGATATTGGTCACCGCAACGCCATTGACGCCCAGTTGCCAAGAGACTTGCAGATTGGATACAAAAAATATGTCCAAGACAATACTCAACACCATTTGCAAACCCAGCAAAATATAGAGATACACCTCACGCTTGATACACACAAGCACCGCCAATGCGTATTTGAAAAGCGTCCCAAAAATATTTGCCACGGTTTCCAGCCTGATATACTGCACCGTGCGGTCAACAAGCACTTCCCCTTGTTGCATAAAGATGAGAATCGGTTTTGCAAAGGCAATCAACAGCACGGACAAAAATCCATAAACACAAAGCACCACCAAAAGCCCTGTACGCACTCTATTGGTGAGTTCGGCTTGGTTTTGCGTGGAGTTGTCGGTTTGCGTGGCTGTGGCTTGACCCCCATCACAATCTTTGTCTACACCTCGCTTGGGGACAAAGCGTGCAATAAAATAATACAACGGCACAATAAATGCCTCTTGCAAAATTTCGTAAAGCACCTCCACCCATTGCATTTGGCTTGCAATATCAAACCCGCTTGCGTCGGGCAATTGCCCAAGCAAGTATATCCGCAAAAGGGTATACACCGTTGGCAAAAGCCCTAACAACAGCAAGGCAAAAAACATTCTGTAATTGATTTGCAAGAAAGACTGCCACCAGCATTTTGCCAAATTGCCTATCTTTGATTTTGATTTGTCTTGTGTCATCTTTCTCCTTGCGTTGTTTTATTATGATTGCCTAATCATATCTTGATGTTCGTCAAGTTGTACAATACAATAATCCTTGCTTGCGTACTTGTACCTACTTGCATAAAAGCATTTGTCTATGCCATCGTTGCGGTGGACTTGATAGGTACATTTTTTTGTATTGCTATACTCTATCACAAAAGTTGTCTTGTCTACCTTTGTACGATTGACGCCTATGGATACAATTTGTGTGTTGGCTACACCACTGTGCCCATTTTTGGACACAGGTTGTATATGGTCAATGTCCCATCCATAGGGACTTTGTTTATTTTGTTTTGATAGGCACTCCTATCCACTCTACACCCCGCAAAGTCCGTTGCTTGTGGGCGGGCACCAAACTCTCGCACCCACATTTGCATTGCTTTTTCATTTTGCATAATCCTTTGTCTCCTTTTTATTTATTTTTTGCACCCTATGTACCAAGGCTTTTGAACGCAACCTTGGTCTTTGTCTTGTGTAAAAGTCTATATGTTTGCAATCATTGTATCATACTTTGAAACATATGTCAATAGGTTTTTCAAAAAATTTGAATTGATTGATTTTACTCCTTCACCCTTGCACCACACCCATCACACGATTTGTCGGTATCAAAAACTTTGGCACCGCAATACTCACAAAAGGAGTAGTTGTTTTGTGGAGTTTCTTCTTTGGCGGTCGCCATAACTTGGGCATTCGCCATATACTCCGCCACCCCTGCCGCAAAGGCTTGCCCTTGCGCTTGGGCTTCTTGTACTTTGACTTGTTGAGCGTGTGCTTGTCTTTGCCCCCTATACTCAGCAATGCGTTTTTTGTGAGCGGATTCACTTTTGACACAAAGCCAAATAGCAAACACGGTCAAAACAAGCCCCAATACAAACAACCCTCCAAACTGTCCTCCATTCAAACTTTCCGCTCCTTTTTCTTTGCTTGTACTAGGTTCTTGCAAAGAGATGCTGTGCCCAAAACCATCCACCGCATACACAGAAACAACTTTTTCAAAATTCGCCTTGGTGTCAAAAATCTGGTAGATGCTCGCAGTGCGGTTTGCATCAAGTGTCACACCCGTAACCCTAAGTGTATCAGTTTGCCCTGTCACACTCGTTGTGACGCTGACCACAATAGAAACATTGTTATAAGTTTGACTCCCATAGTTAGTGATGCCCGCACTAACCGTCGTACTATATTTTTGCAATGGGATGGATACCACTTTGGAACTCACCACAAATTTGTTGCTAATCACCAATCCTGTTTGGTGATTGTCGCTACTCCCTCCACTGTCTGTTTTGAGGCTTAATGCATATGACAAAATCACAAAACCCACAAAACACCCAAGGACAATCAATATCTTTTTGTATAAAGGCACTCTCTTATAAAACCGCCTTTCCTCAGGACTCATTGCCCTACCTCTACTTCTACCGCCTCTTGCCATTGTTTACTCCTCCAAGCGTACGCATCTACACTTTTTTTGCTTTTTGCAATCCAATGTGGTTTTGCTTGTTATTCTATGTCTTTGCCTTTTGTCTACATACTTTGACAAAATACGACAAGCACAGTATATCAAAAAAAATAGTCAAGAAAAATATGCGTGTATGCAAAAAATTAAAATATTTCAAATCAATTTGTGACGGGTTGTGCACTGGGCAAGGGTTATTTGTGTGAGTACGACCAGCAAATTTGACACAACCCTAACGCCACCAGACAAACTCAACCATACTGATTGATAATGTCCTTCACCACTTGATAAATGTCTGCTACTTTTTTCGTGTTGAGTTTTTCATACATTGCTTTTTTCTGTTTATCTTTCATCTCCCCAAACATATCTTCATACACTTTCAACGCCGCTCCACCCGTGGAGGCGATAGGTATAATAAGACTCCCCTGCTCTTTGGAAAGTCGCACCTCTTCCAAGACTCCATTTGCCACCTCGTGTGTTGCGTTTTGCCCTGCAATGACGATCAATACATTAGACCTTGATGCCATATTCTTGCGTAAAAGCGTATAGTTGGATTGCCTATCTTCGGGTTTGCTATCTTTGTATGGGAAGGGGTACAACTGCACATTGTCATTAAAATCTCTCCCCTGTGCATTGCATCCACTAAAAGCACCCGCTACAATATCTGCACCCAAATTTTTGCCATAACCCGTAATGATTTTGAACTCATCACCTATAAGATTTTTGGAGATTTCTTGCGCAAAACTACTTGCCAACGATTGATATTGAGCGTTATAATTATCTTCATAGGCACCACTTATCCAAACATTTTTTTGCAATACTGTCTTGCGTATTTGTTCCAAAATGTCTGTAATCTCATCATACTTGTCCACAACCACAACCTTGAATCCATATTCAAGCAAATAATCTATATAGTGTTCTTGTCTTTTTGAATGATATGCAAATTCTTCTTTCTGTTTTGCTTTGGGCAAATGCTTGAATTCGTCATCTTCTAACGCAATTTTTTTGAGAATATAATACCTAGGCAACCTATAACTCTTGCCAAACTTTAATCTCATTTGGGCAATGATATGCTGAATATTGGTATCACGCAAACTGTAACCCACAAACAAAAATGCTTTTGAACATAATTCACCCTTTAATTGACTAATGACCATTGCATTTTTATTCTCAAATTCTTCATAGTCGTGTCTTGTCAACACACATTGCGTGGGGTCATTCATACAGCCGTGAATCTTATTGATAATAACTTTGGCTCTAAGATTCAATTTTTCATAGGATGCATCATTTGTGAGTATGTCATAAGAAATATTCGCATTGGCGTAGGCTCTTTCCAAGAGTGTGTCATAATTTGTTGTCCAAACACTCGCCAAGGGTAAGGATGCAATGATATGGTGCTCTTGTACCGGGCTATGCTTTTGATAAGCAAAAAACTCTCTAATATCTGCGTGAATATTGAGTCGTTGTTGGCTGTTGACATAGTACTGTGCTAGGTCTATCAAATTCTCTTCCTTGTCTACATCCAAACCAATATCTTGGGCTCTTTGCCTCAACATATCTTTCCAACCCACATAGCCCGCTTTGCGAGAAAGCCCCGAACCAACAAAAATGGATGCATTGCCTTGTGAGCAATATTGAGAAAAATCTCTAATCAAAATCTCCTTGGTGGTTGTTTTTGCCATTTAACTGTTGTTTCTCCTAAGTGGTGCAGAATGATTGTACGCTTTATCTTTTCTGTGCCTAAATGCCACATCAATGACACCCATCAAATTGCGAATATTGTTTTCAAATGTATTCCAATTGATGACAGTAATCCCATTGCCGTTGCTCTCAAAATTATCCAGGATACGACTTGGCATATATGGGAATTGTGTTTCCAATGCTCTTCTCTCATTATTTGCTGTGACCCAAGTTGTAGGGCGAAAGTACTGCTGACTCTCTTTGTAACCGGATCGTTCTACTGTTTGCCCAATAGTTGGCAAATTCACAACCACAATACCCATTTGAGGATTGACCTCACTATCATACATTGCAGTATGAATTTCCCAATCTATATGCTTCCTATTTTTTGTCTCTTGCCCACACAATACAACCAACACAGTTGCCTCTTGCATATAATCATCTCTAATGATACGCCTCACTTGCTCTGCACTGAGACCTGCATCATCAATGCCCTTTTCATTCACTGACAAGTTTTCAAAAAGATTATGTGTTTGATTTTGCCTCACGAGCCAATCTTTGTACTTTTGGTCGATACTGTGATGATAACTGATAAATACTCTATGTCTTTTGATTTCCATTGGTTCTCCTTCTTTTACGGATTTTACCCGCACTTTGTGGATAAACTTGAATGCCAAATAATCCATCTTTGAATTTTGTTTGCATTCTTTTTGACAAAATCCGTCAAGCACAGTATATCAAAAAAAAAAAAATAGTCAAGAAAAATATGCGTGTATGCAAAAATTTAAAATATTTCAAATTATATTTTGGTGTGATTTGTTGCGTACAATTGTTATTTGTTTGCCAAATCTATGCAAATATGTTATAATAAACAAGGACAAAATACACAAGTCCGCAGATTTGCAAAAAGTGAATTTGTGTTGCGCTTGTGTAGGCAACAAATCTCTAAAAAATGGAGGAGAGAAAACACAATGCATTACAGCAAAGAAGTAGAACAAATGACCTGCGTTCTCAAAGGGGCCAATCACGGTCCAGCCCCCTTGCCTATGGAGGGCAAATGGGTGCAAGCCAAAGAGGTCAAGGATATCAGTGGTCTGACCCACGGTGTGGGCTGGTGTGCACCGCAACAAGGTGCGTGCAAGTTGACGCTCAATGTCAAGGATGGCATCATCCGTGAAGCGTTGGTGGAGACCATTGGTTGTAGCGGTATGACCCACAGTGCGGCAATGGCGGGCGAAATCTTGACCGGAAAAACCATCCTAGAAGCGCTCAATACCGACCTTGTATGCGACGCTATCAATGTAGCCATGAGAGAACTCTTTTTGCAAATCGTCTATGGTCGTACCCAATCTGCATTTAGTGAAGGCGGGCTTGAAATTGGTGCAGGCCTAGAAGACTTGGGCAAAGGACTCCGCAGTCAAACCGCCACCATATATAGTACCGAGGCAAAAGGCGTACGCTATTTGGAGATGACCGAGGGCTATATCACCAAACTTGCACTTGACAAACAAAACCAAGTCATTGGCTATGAGTTTGTGCGTATGGGTGTGATGATGGAGAACATTGCCAAAGGTATGGATGCAACCCAAGCACTCAAAAAAGCAACGGGCAACTACGGTCGCTTTGAAAATGCGGCAAAATATATCAATCCAAGACACGAGTAATTTTGAAATAGGTTCTTTTTATGGGTGTTGTTGGGAGATTTTATTTTCAATGCGTCCCCCTACTACCCAATAAAAGTTTTTTGGTTCTTTTTTTCAAAAAAGAATAAAGAAAAAACAAAAATAAAAAACAGGAGATTTGATTCAAAATGGTAACATTTGAAGGATATGATAAAAGAAAAGCAAAGATTGATGCCGCTCTCAAAGCGTACAAAATCGGCTCCCTAGAAGACGCCGAAAAACTTTGCAAATCCAAAGGCATTGATGTGGATGCCATCATCAAGGGCACACAACCCATTGCTTTTGACAATGCGTCTTGGGCATATATTTTGGGCGTAGCCATCGCTCTCAAAAAAGGCGTCAAAAATGCCGTAGAAGCTGCTGAGGCGATTGGTCTTGGCTTGCAAGCATTTTGCGTACCCGGCTCTGTGGCTGAGCAAAGAGAGGTAGGTCTTGGTCACGGCAATCTTGCCGCTCGTTTGCTCAGTGAGAAAACAAGTTGTTTTTGCTTCTTGGCAGGACACGAGAGTTTTGCAGCAGCCGAAGGTGCGATTGGTATTGCACGGACAGCCAACAAAGTCCGCAAACAACCCTTGCAGGTCATCCTCAACGGATTGGGCAAGGATGCCGCAATGATTATTAGCCGTATCAACGGTTTCACCTATGTCCAAACCCAGTTTGACTACCAAACAGACAAACTCAACATTGTCAAAAAGTTTGAGTACAGCGAGGGCGACAAAGCAAAAGTCCGTGTCTATGGTGCCGATGATGTGCGTGAGGGAGTGGCGATTATGCAACACGAAAAAGTGGATGTCTCCATCACCGGAAACTCCACCAACCCAACCAGGTTCCAACACCCCGTGGCTGGCACCTACAAAAAATGGGCAATTGAAAATGACAAAAAGTACTTCTCAGTTGCAAGCGGTGGCGGCACAGGTCGTACCCTCCACCCCGACAATGTGGGTGCAGGTCCCGCAAGTTATGGTATGACAGACACAATGGGTCGTATGCACTCAGATGCCCAATTTGCAGGCAGCAGCAGCGTCCCCGCCCATGTAGAGATGATGGGCTTGCTCGGTATGGGCAACAACCCAATGGTGGGTGCAACCGTTGCGTGTGCCGTAGCCATCTCCCAAGCAAAATAGTGCCTCTAAAAGACAATACAAAACAAAAAAGCCTCTCCCCAAGGGAGCGGCTTTTTTTGCTTGCAGCTACTAAATTTTTGAAATTGGCAACTCAATTATTCCAATGCTTACTTCAATACAAAAATTGCAAGCACAATACACACCACTATTGCAATCCCCACGCCAATGGGAAACTGCCATCGCAGTCTGCGTACTAACTTTTGGTACTTTTCCTCATCCTCGGCATATACTTGTCTCAACCGATATACATAAATCAAGAAACTGATACTTGATGCAAAAATACATTGCACCAAAATGTTGATTGGACTCAGCCATCCGTATCTATTGGCAATGACAGCCCCTACCAAAACACCCGCAACCATCCATAGTATAACCAAAAAAACTTTGGTTGATTTTTTCATTTTTGTCATACTATCAAACTCCAATTGGGCAACCACCACGCTGAGGCTACCTTAAATTTCAAGTCCTGAATAGGGTTCCCGCCCAAACCATCGTGATATTTATCAAACAAATAACCCGCAAAAAAACCACAAACAGCAGACAAAGCACCCATAATGATAGGTCCAACGACGGGAATCGCATATACCCACGCAAACATACTATTGAACATTGCAATCAAATAGGCTACCCACGCAGCCACAAGCGAACCTACCATCGTGGATACTACCGTGACAATAAAACCTGCTGACAAACCGACCCAAATCTCCCCTCTCAACAATTCATCCCGTGAATGATTGTCAACGCCTTCTATCTCTCCAATATTGTCCTTGATATAACTCATCAAATTGTCTATATCTTTTTGCAAGGTTTCCATTAGGTCTACAAATCCAACTCCACTGTCATAGGCTTGGTTATAATCATCAAAAATTTCTAGTGCTTTTTGCACCAACGGATTTTGTTGCTCAATAACATCAAAACCAATTTTTTTCATCTCATCTTTTGCAATAGTGTCAATCTCTTGGCGTGATAACCTATCTTGGGTTTGCACGCTTACAAGACCACTGTGAGGGTCGCTTTTGGCTTTGAGCACGGCTTGCAAGCCAAATGACACTGCAAAAAGCAAGACCATAGAAATTGCACTGATGGCTATCACCATCTTCCCATTTTTTGTTTTTATTCTTTCTAGCATTATAGTACTCTCTCCTTGACTACTGGAAAGCACCCAAATCCCAAACCACTACCCCTGGCAAAATTTTTTGCAAAAAAGCGACACTCCCCGCACTGGCTTGTGCGGATGTCTTAGATGTCTTGCAAAAGCATTTCAAAACCCCAGATTATCATCATAGAGTGTATGTAATATGCTGTATCAGTCAATCATTTCAGCATATGGCATACTATGATAATATCCAAGGTTCCAAGGTTCCAAGGATCCAAGGTTCCAAGGTTCCATAGTCGCCATCTGTCCATAGTAGTTTATGCTACTATCATCCCAATGTTTCTCATTGTCGGACCTTACTATTATACCAAAAAATTATTGGTTTGTCAACCATTTTTTAGGATTTTTAATAATTAAAATAAGTTAATTTGAAATTCTGAGTGTTGCCTAAATTGGAAGACATACTGCTACCACAAAAAAGCAATGTCTTGACTAGCAAGACA
>WQZE01000024.1 GCA_009780875.1 Bacillota bacterium
GCTCTTTTTCTTTTTCTCAGGTTCTTGTTGTTCGCTATCCAACAAGTCTGCAACGGCTTGTTTTGCATCTTGGGGTGGTTGGGGTGTTGCCACAATCTTGGTAGGCGTCTCCACTTGCTTGTTTTCTAGCAAGGCTTGTACAGCCTCTTTTGCTGCTTGCTCTTGTGCGGTAGGCACAGGAGCAGGTTTTGCAGCCGGTGCTGGGGTTGCCACGACAGGAGCCACTGGTTTTGCCGCAGGTGCAGGTGCTGTTACCACCGGTGCAGGTGCCACGGGGGCAGGGGGAGGTGTAGCCACGGGTGGTTGCGGTGCAATTGTTTTTGGATAAGCAACCGTTTGAGGATACGCCGTGGTTTGTGGGTAGGCAACCGTTTTTGGGAAAGCCGCTGTTTGTGGATAATCCAACTCGTCAAGGTCGTCTTCCAAGTCGCCCTCCAAGTCATCTCCCAACTCTTCCTCCAATTCTTCCAGTTCTTCCTCGTCCGTAGGTTCTTCAAAATAAGAGCGGGGATTGAGATTGTCTCTCCCGGAATCAAAATAAGGTGCAGAAGCACGGACAACGCCCGCTCCTTTGACACGAAGCGTACCTACGGTAATCACTCGTTGACCAGCAAAGAACTTTTTGGTTTTGAAAGCCGTAGAGAAATTGAAGTTGGCGGTGATATCACCGTTGATAACAGCGTGCACGAGTGCATAAAAAAGGTTAATCTCTGCTTTCTCACTGACTTTGAGAAGCAATTTTTTGCCACTATTGATGGCGGCAATGATTTTTTTGATACCATTGACACGGTAGGTAGGGGCATTGCTGATTTTGAGCGGGCTCTCCACTATGTCCGGCACTTCTTGCCTTGGGTCCTCTCTGCGACGAGCCCAAAAAGGTGGAATCTCTTGCTCATAGATTTTGAGCAACTTGTCAATGTCCATATCAACAAATTTGCCGGGAGACAAAGTGCCAGTATCTTTTTTGAACCAAAAAGCACCGATAGATGCCTCCGTGGGATAGTCACCTTTGGTTGGGTCGGTTTGGTGAACGCTATGGTCACCGCCACGACGGCGGAGTTCGTACTCTTTGTCTACACGCCCAAGTTTTGCATAATCGTGTATACTGGTATAGATTCCAAAAGCCAAATATCCGTTTTGGTTGCTAATATAGAACAAGTGCTTTTTGCCACTCTTGGTAATACTATCTTCTTGTTTTTGGATAACATAGGCAAAAGTATTTTTTTTGAAGTCACTCCATTCTATGCCCTCAGGAGGTCCTTGCAAATGCGAAAAGTCTTTTAGAAAAGTCGCACTAAATAATAGATTGTAAAGCATCTACTTTGTCTCCGGTTTTTATTCACACCACTGTTGGTATGTAAGGGGGTGGGGGAGTCGTATGTAACGGTGCTTGGTTTTGCAAAGGCAAAGCAAGGCACCGTCTATCAAGGTACAACCCTAAAAAATAAGGCATTAAAAAAGAACTTTTTAATGCCTACTTTTTGATTGGTCTGCACCAATAAGATTTTTGAGATTAAATCAATGGAGGCAATCCATCAATTTCAAGGATTTTGCGGATAACATATGCCAATGTTTTTCCACAACCCCAGTCATCAGCAGCACCTTTTACATCGGTAGCATTTGCAAACGCAAAGGGGGTGTTTTTGCCACGGCTTGTGATGATATCAGCGATTTTGTTTTTGATATTGTCGTGTACACGGTCGTGCATACTAAATACAATGTGGGCAACAATGCCGTGCTCTTCTTCAAGGAAGGCAATGGTATCAACAAGAGTGTTGAGTTGCAAAGTCATTTGTTCTAGTTTTTCTGGATTGTTGAGTGTACCCAAGAAGTCAGCACAACTAAATACCAAGATAACGGCAGCAGGGGTGTTTTCAACCTCGCCTACGCTGTAAGATTTGAACAACTCGTTAAAAGTTGACAAGTTCTCTGTAATGTCGGCACTTGCAATGTTTGACAAGAACGCTTCCTCGGTAGCACCACCGGGGGTGTCAGATACGATGAAGACAGGCCACTCTGGGCTGGTAGACCAACTTGCAAGCAAGCCTTTTTTGTGTTGAATAAGCAACTCTTTCTCGTTTACTAGACGAGTGTTACCAACGCTTTGACCAGTTTTGATCTTTTTCACATTGACTTTTTGCTCTACACGGTCGTTTTGGTCTGCAAACCACAAGCGTTTGCCAACAAGCCCTTTGTTGATTTGGTCAACGGCGGTCGTCCAAAAAGTTGTTTTGCCGGCGTCGAACTTTCCAAGCATTAGGATTTTCTTTTCCATTAGGTTTTTACTCCTTGTTTTTGTAGTTTGCACTACTAAAATTGCTAAATTTCTTAGTTGCTCCAATAAACAATTGGAACGCACCAATTTGCTAATATTATACCAAAAAATCATATGAATGTCAAGCAAAATTGTAAATAAAGTGCAAAAATATTAAAATTTTGTCAACTTTTTTCATATTTAGTAAATATTTTGTTAACAATTGCCCTGAGATTTTGTCAAATTTTGTACGATTTGCCAAAATTTGTTAATTTTTGAGAGACACGATACGCAAAAAGGTGCCAAAGTGTACACAAATAGTATATACAATGTTTTGGCAAATATACTTTGTTCAAAAAATGGCCGTATATATTGTATATGTTATACAAGCAAAAAGAGGCACAGGATGCAACGGGCAAAGGGGTGTGCGGATATCTGGATGTGAGCGTGCGGGGAGAGGTTTTGGAAAAATTTCCCAGAAATGCAAGCAAAATGGAAAAATGGGTAAAAAATGTTTGACTTATAATATAATATAGAGTATACTATATAGTATAAAAATTAGTATAGGGGTGGTCTTGTCTTTTGGCAAGGCGTGGACTCTGAGCAAGTTTTTGTATAGTTATGGGTCACAAAGTATACAATATATATAGTATACACATTGGGGAGATTTTGTGACCAAAGACACACACACAACTGTACACCATCGGGATAAAATTTTTAGGCACAAAAAGCGAAATATATTATGTTAAAAGTAAGAAATCTTGTAAAAATATATCCGGGCGCCAAAAGGATTGCGGCAAACAATATCTCTTTTGATATTGAGGGCGGTGAGATTTGTGCTTTTTTGGGGATGAATGGTGCGGGCAAATCTACCACCATCAAAAGTATCACGGGTATTATTCCTTTTAATCGTGGGCAAGTGTTACTCAATGGCTATGATATTCAACAAGACCCTTTGGGAGCAAAGTCTCAATTTGGCTTTGTGCCAGACAATTACAAACTGTATGAAAAATTGACGGGCAACGAACTTGTCAATTATACCGCTGATATCTACAAAATTGATAGTGCAACACGCAAAGAGCGGATTGGCAGATTGGCTGAGATGTTCAAACTCACCAAGGCTATGAACCAACAAATTGGGTCGTACAGCCACGGAATGAAACAAAAAATTTGTTTGATTTCTACGCTGATACACAATCCCAGTGTGTGGATGCTTGACGAGCCGATGGTGGGGCTTGACCCACAATCCATCAGAGCGGTCAAAGACTATATGGTGGAGCACGCAAAGAGTGGCAAAGTTGTGTTTTTTAGTTCACACGCCTTGGATACGGTTGCAGGACTTTGTGATAGAGCCATCATTATTGGGGCGGGTAAGAAACTTGGGGATGTCAAAATTGCGGATGTCAACAAACAAGAGGGCGGGCTTGAAAGGCACTTTTTGGATTTGGTCAACAAAGCGGATGCAGAGTACCAGGCGTTTTTGAGACAATTGGAACACGAAGAGCAAGAACTTGCGGCAAAGCACGGCAAGGCAAAAGCATCAGCGATGATGGCAAAGCGTGCCCAAGATATGGCACTCGGCAAAATTAGCAACGATTGAAGAGGTGTTTGTTATGAGTACAACTTTTACGCTCATAAAAATGAATATAAGGCAATCTTTGCGTATTGACAGAGCAAAGAACAAGCCACTGACCATTGCAAAATGGCTTTTGACTGCGGTTTTTGGGCTTGCCATTTTGGCAGTGTTTGTGGCAATGTATGTTTTGCTCAATCTCAAAATCTCCTTTGGTTTTAGCGTCACCGACCCTAGCAATGGGGAGAGATTGTACACCACCATTGTCAACGAATTTTTTACTTTTACTTTTTTGATTTTTCACATTTTGCAGTTTTTGTTTTTGTTGCCCATCCTTATGAAGCATCTCAAAATAGGGGATGACCGTGAGATTTTGATGCGTATGCCCATCACGAGCAGGCAACTGTTGGTTGCAAAACTGACCACCATCTATATCTTGGAGATTTTGTTTGCGGCGTTTGTTTTGTTGCCCATTTTGATTGCTTTTGGTGTTTTTAGCAATTTTAGCGGGAGTCATATTGGTGCATTGTATTGGGGGATGATACCCATCCTCTTGATTATTGCACCGATTTTCCCGTTTTTGATGGGTGTGCTTTTGCTTTTTCCTATCAATATAATGAGTAATTTTATCAAGTCTCGCCACAAACTGATGCTCGGTACCTATTTGGTGCTTGGGATTGGTACGGTGATTGTCTATATGTTTGCATTGTCCAAGGCAAGTTTTTTGATACTCAACAAAGGGCTCAAAGACCAAATGGCAGAAAACTACTGGACGGTGCACAATTGGGCGAGTGCTTTCTTTTATCACAAAATGTTTGCCAATGCCGTGCTTGATGCCAATCCGTTGTCTTTGGGTGCGATGTTTGGTTCTTCGATCGTGCTTGCGGGCATTGCTTTGTTGGTTGCCATCAAGTTGTACAAATATTATTACAACCAAGATGTATCCAAAACCAAAACGGTCAAACTTGCCTCCAAAGAGGGCGTGATGGTCAAACCACAAACCTCTTATTTGATAAAAGAATTCAAAACGATTGTTCGTTCCTCCAATTATTCTTTTCAGTTTTTGGTTTTTGTTGTCATTATGCCTATTGTGGTTTTGATGTGTTCAAGGCTTGCGGGCATTTCCACCTTGGAGACATTCAAGAGTAGCGGGAGCAATCTTAGCGACTTGACGGGCGCACAAAGGTCTATGATGTTGGGCGTTTCGCTACTGTCCTTTTTGATTATTATGCCGTTGGCGTCTTCGTTTGCTGCCATTGGTATCAGTAGAGAAGGCGGCAATATTTATGCTTGCAAGGTGTTGCCCATCAAGTATAGGCACCAAGTGCTTATCAAAATGTTGCTTTGCTTTGTGCCCATTGTGGTGTCCACCATTATTGGATTGGGATTGATACGGATACCGCAAAAAATCATCAATTTTACCATTCCCAAGGTGAGTTGGTCAGAGACGCTTTGGCTGTTTTATGTCGTGGTGTCTATGGCACTTGGCCTCATTTGTATGGGGATGCTACTAGACCTCAAAAAGCCGGTCTGCAAGGCTGTGGGCAGTGGGGAGATTACCAAGACAAACAAAGCAGCAGGGGCGGTATTGCTTGTGGGACTCATTTTTGCAATGTTGTCAAGCACGCCACTCCTTTTGCAACAGATATTGCCAAGACTACCGCTCAAAATCATCATAGCAGGGCTTACGACCGCCTTTGCGGGGACAATGTTTGCGTTGTTGTGGTTTTTTTGTGAGAAACTTTTTGCAAGGGTGGAGGCCGGCTGATGCGTCGGAATGCAAAAGGCGTCGCAAAAGGGTAGAGATAGGGATGGACTGCAAATTTTTGAAAGACCGAGCCTACAAGGAGAGTTCCATTGAAAAAATTTATGTTGACTTTGATAGTGGTATTGCCCATTGCTGTGATTTTCTTTGTTGCGTTTAGTGCAAGGACCATCATTATTGCTATACAATACTACAAAATTGAGGGCATTCATATCAGCAATGATTATATTGGCAACCCTCTTAGACCCTCTTTGACGCTCAACAGAGGGGAGTCTTTTGATTTTTTTGCGGATGGCGTGATTGATGAGGTCAAACCGATCAGAGCCAAAAAAACGGATATTAGGATTGTCATTGTGGGCGATGAGTGGGGCAGAGCAGGTGATATCTTGGACATCAAAGAGGGCACCATCACGGCAAAAACCAATTTGACAACACAGTACCAAAATATCAGGTTGCAACTGCTCAACAAAGACAATACCACCATCAAAGATATGCAAGGCAAGGAGTTCCCCTTTATCACCGTCAATATCAAAGCGGGTGAGGGAGACCCCATTGATGTGATTGACTTTGATATCTCTTGGTGGTTGAGTCAAGTGGGCAACGAATACAACCAAGCACTCTCCGCACAAATCATTGAGGACAAAGAGACGCTTGTGGTACGCAAGTATGGTCTATTCAAAACGGTGGACAGAGAGCCTAGCCAAAGAGTATGGATTCAAGACCCCAACGAAACCGACAAAACGCACGCCTATGATGATATGAGCGAGGAAGACAAAAACAGGCTCAATCTTTTGGCGGGTATCGTGGTGGCACCAGCGGCGTACCGCACGAGTGCAAGTCTTGAAAGTAGCAACGAAAGCGTGGCAACCATACGCTCTGACGGTGCAAGAAGAATCTTGGAGATTGTAGGGGTAGGGATGGCAACCATCAAAGTCACGATACAAAAAGAGGGCATACAACCCCAAAGCACAGAACTTGTGGTCAAGGTAGTAGCATAGTGTGTGGGCATCTCCAAAAAACAAACAGACAAAAGAGAGTTTTGTGAGTCACAAGGGACGCTCAAAACGGAGACTGCGGAGAAAAATGGACAAAAATTTTGCAAAAGGATTTGTATTGAGTATTTTGTTTATACTCTCTATCGGACTGCTTGTGGCTTGTGGCGACAAGACGGTTTCTTATTCATTGAGTGAGACAAAGGCATCTTATACTTATGCGGATTTTGGGGATGACTCCATTTTGTTGCCAAGAGTGCTTGACAACAAAGGTGCGGTGGTTGACAACCAAAGGACAGCGTGGAGTATCAAAAGTGGTGACACGGCGTATTTGTCGCAAGATGGGCACAGTTTGCAATTGTACAACAAAAAGGGCGAGACCGTTTTTGAGGTCGTAGTGGACAAAAACCCTGCCTACAAATATACTTTTGTGGCAAGCGTGGACACAAGAGAGACCGATAGCCTTGACAGCAGTTTGAGCGGGCAAAACTATGCACAAAAACCCGGGCTTGCAAAAAAGCGTGTTTTTGGCAACAAAGATATTGAGGCGGGTGCGGTGACCTCTCACCGTGAGACCATTACGCTTTTGCCAGGCGTGGCGGCGGACAATGAGGACTATGAGGTCAGCGTGACGGATGCTATTGGCAGACCGAGTGATTTGCTTGTTGCTGATTTTGTGGGTCTCAACAGATTGCAACTTTCTTTTGACGATACCAAAACGGGTAGGGCAACGCTCAAAGTCACACTCCAAATAGCCAATGAGATTGGTGAGTATCCGTTTTTCTCCTATCCTTTTGAGATTGTGGATGGTATCAATGTGAGCAGTGCGGCACAGTTGCAAGCCGTGCAATCACTTGTCAAGTACAATGTGGATGACACCAGTACAACGGCGGATGATTTTGTTGCCAATCGCTATACCTACAACGGGTACACCGGTTGGGATGGCACCAAATTTGAAAACATTGTCTTGCGAGACAATATCAAAAACCTGAACGGTGTCACACTGTTTTATGGCAGCGTGTACGGCAATGGCTATGCAATGGATGCCACGCCCTATGTGGATAACAACGACCGCAACAACAATCACCCAAACAAGCAAATGACCGGGGACAGCACCGGGGAAAACAAGGCACAAGATGCTTTTTATTTGATGAGTGACAATACGGTGCTTGACAATATTGATTTGGTTGGTACGACCACCTCGTTTGGTACGCTCAATGACCTTGTGAAAAAAAAAGGTGTCTTGGGTGTCTATGGACATAGGGACACCATAGATAGAGCCATAGAGGGCAGCCGCAATGACAGCGATGGAGATGGAGTCAACGATTTGATGCGTACTCCACGCAATATCAAAATTGTCAACAGTATCATAGAGAAAGGCGCAAGAGCGGTAGATATCTCGGGGGCAATGGACGAGACGGCGCCCATTTGGATAGAGAGTAGTGTGCTCAGATATACGGGCCAGCAAGCCCTTTCCATCAAGACTTTTTGGGCATTTGAGGGGGTGAATGAGCAACAAGTATTGGAGTCCAAGACCTTTGTGACCTTCAAAGACAATATCATTGCGGAGACTTTTAATCCACCCATCAATATGCTCAACGGCACAGCCGGGGGGAGATGGGAAACCGATTTTGAGGATTTGAGTTTCAATCTTGGTTATGGCAGTACGCTCACAATTTTGGGTGACAAGAATTATATCTTCTTTTGGCAAAAAGTCAGTTTGATGTCTTTCAATATTTCGGGCGTGGATGTCACGGAGATTATGAAAGACACTTTGACACAAGGCAGTCCCAACTATGTGGGAGACGACTATATCAACCGCACCACCTATGTGTGGGATGATGGTACGAGTGGGGGAGATATTTTGGCTACGCACTGGTACAATTTGAGCGTGATGTTTTCCGCCAGGTTTGTGCCAATCACAGTGGCTGAGCAAAACAAGATAGATTTTTCCAAGAGTAATCTACAAAACGAATGGTTGTCTTTGGAAGATTCCAGCGTGACCACTACGGTGCTTGGTTTGACCACGCAAACAGGAATGATTGCAGGGGCTCCAAGATTTGTGGATGACGCCGGCAAGCCGCTTGACAAAAGACCCAGTCCGCACGATGACTTGTCCGTCGTTGTGCCACAAAGGATTGCAGAGATTGTGCCAGCAATGGTATAATTGCAAGGGCGGTCAAAGCAACCAAAAGATGCACAAGTGCCGTGATCTTGCGTGCGTACCGTGTACGGACAAGCAAAAAAGCACATACAAAAGAATACAACCGATTCAGATTCAAAAAGTTTGCACAAGGTCTGCCATTGGGCGGGGTTGTGTAGGGGCAAAGTATTGCCATCAATAGGGGTAAAAATGAAAAAATCAATGAAATGGATTACCGTATTTTTGTTGTGTGTGATGGGGGTCAGTCTCTTTGTTGCGTGCAAAGATACCGTAGAGCAGTACAGTCTGTCTGACACACAGGCGGAGTACCAACTTGCACAGTCGGGTGGAGAAACACTGTCCTTGCCAAGTGTCAAGGACAAAAAGGGCAAGCAAGTGGGCAATGACAAATTGTCGTGGAGCGTAGTGAGTGGAGACTCTGCTGCACTCTTTGACGGTGGTTATAGACTCCAACAAGAAGGCGTCACCGTTTTTGGCGTGGATGTCAAAGGCAAAAGCAAAAAAAAGACTTTTAGTTACACTTATACCGTGACCGTGGTCAATACTTTCAATGGCGGACTTGATAGCGATTTGAGTTCGGGTGCATACAGCACCAACCCCGGGATTGCCAAACGGCGTGTTTTTGGTAGCAAGGATATTGATTTGACAAGTGTGTCAAGTGGTGAGTTTGCTACCAACCAAAATGTGGTATCACACCAAGAGATCATCACCGTTTATCCTGGGGTGGAGGGTGTCACCAACGAGGACTACGAAGTCAAGTTGTACAACAAAGACGGCACGGATAGCACCGAAGTCTCTTATGAGTTTGTGGGCGACAACCAAATCCAATTGGACTTTGACAAGGCAACCAAAGGGATTGTCAATCTTAAAATTACGCTGCTCAAAGAGGATGAGATTGGAGAGTATCCGTTTGTGTCTTATGCGTTTGATGTCGTAGACGGTATCAATGTGTACAACTATGAGCAGTTGCAAGCCGTGCAAAATTTGGTGGTGTACAATGGTGCAACCAATCCAAACTTTGAGGGCAACAAAACAACGGACACGAGCAACCGTGAAAAACAAAACAAATACACCTACAACAAGAGTGGGCAGTCCTACACTGGATGGGACGGCACCAAGTTTGAGAGCATCGTTTTGCGTAACGATATCAAAAACATTGATAATGTCACGCTGTTTTATGGCAGTGTGTACGGCAACGGCTATACGCTGGATGCAACACCATACTCCAAAATGGGGGATTATACTGGCAGTACCAATACAGGCAATAAATCTCCAATGAACGGCCAAGATAAAAACATAGGGCGACAAAGAACGGCTTGTTTCTATTTGATGAGTGACAACACCGTGCTTGACAATGTGGACTTGGTGGGAACAAGTGACGATATCAGCAATCTCTCTCAATTGGGAGACAGCAAAATCGTGTTGAGCGTGTTTGGCACCGCAGAAAGTTTGGATTATGATGTGTATAGGCCGGGCAATAATGTTGACGAGAATAGAGATATTGCAAGAACGCCAGAAAATATTAAAATCATCAATAGTATCATTGAGCGTGGGTTTAGACTGTTGACCATCTCTGGTGCAGCCAATGAGCAAGCACCTATCTTGGTAGAAAGTAGTATTGTGAGACAATCAGGAGACCATAGTGTTTGGATGGGTAGCAATTGGGCAAGGGGTAATACGGATGGCAATATTGAAAAAGAGTTTAGGTGTTTTGCTACCTTTAAGAACAATGTGATGTCGGAAAGCCGTATGCCCACATTTGGTATGCCAAACAACACGGTAACCTCGACCGTGCTTCCGTGGGCGGGTGATTCCGCCTATGGTGCAAAACTCACATTTGAAGGGGATAGAAACTTCATATTCAATTGGACCAAATTTAGCGAAATGGATTTTGGAGAAGTATCGGGGGTCAGCATTGCCCAAGTAGTCAAGGATGCTTTGTTCCAACCTGAGAACAAGCCACTTTTGGATAGTATAGTTGTTGAGTACGGCAACAGTGCAAATGCAGAAGAGAATATGTGGTTCAATTTGTGTGTGTTTGGAAACTTTATACAAGCAAAAGATGCTGCGGATAATACAAATAAACTTATTCAGCCCAATGCCATTGATGTGAAGGGTAGCAATTTGGAAGGTGCATTAAACCCAGAAGAAGTCAATGCATTGTTGCCAATAAAGGTAAACATAATATCTACAACA
>WQZE01000025.1 GCA_009780875.1 Bacillota bacterium
AGGTGAGGGAGCCTTGCCGCTGGGGGGTAGGAGCAAGTGCGGATTGCATTCTTGCCGTGAGCCCCCAAAGGTTTGTTTGTACAGGACTTGTTCGCCCACAAGGTACGCCACAAAGGCATTGAATTTTTGTGTGCCCACCAAAAGCAACTGATTGGATGCATAATCCACATACCGCAAATCATCGATGGTCTGTGTGCCACGCATTGCCAAAACCTCGCCCTCAAAAATGCTTTGGAGACCTTGTCCAAAATACAGTCCTCCAGTCTCCTTGGTGGCTACAAACAAAAAGACGCCACGATTGGAGGGCAGAAACTTGACAGAAGTCGGATGATAGAAAAGTTGATTTTGGTCATAGGTGTGGTTGACTTGCCCCTGTGCACTGACTTCTATCAAAAAAAATAATCCAGACTTGGAACCATCGGTCGCCATACAAGCAAGCAAAAAACCGCCCGTGTGGGTGGGGGTGATTGCCAGTGATTGATAGTCCACCAAGGAGAGGTCCAGTTTTTTTTCTTGGGCGCTTGCACCTAGGGTGATTGTGTATTCGGTTGCGTATTTGTAGTTTTGCGTGGGACTATATTTGTTGGCAAAAAGGGTGAGCGTGTTGCCATCATATCCGGAGGGGTAGGCGGTCAAAAAGTCAAGAGAGTATGCACCATCCACCATAGAGGTCTCCGCAAGTTTGACAAGGTCAAGATTGAAAGACGCCACAAGCAAATTTTGTTTGGAGGATTCAAAGGGGTTGGTGGACACCACGGCAAACAGTTTGGGAGCGGAAAGGTCGTCATTATAAAACAATTGCAAGGCTTTTTTGTTGTTGGGTCTGATGGATTGGATGGCAACGGGTTCATTGATTTTGGATAGGTCAGTAGGTATTTTGGTAATAGAAACCACCTCTCCCTTGTCTCCATCATCGTGCAACACAAAATAATAATTTTGCACCAAGAGTACCTGTACAATATTGGCTATGCCGTAGGCACCCAAGGATACAAAGTCCTTGGTACCAAGGTCTTTGTCCAAAATCGCCAAATAACCTCCGGGGGCGTCAAAATCATAGTCGCTTGATTGTGTGTTGCCAAAGACCAACAGGTCTCCATTTTGACCCGCAAAAGAGGCAATGGTTTGTTCCGACTTGCTGCCGCCAATGTTTTGGATTTGCAAAATATCTCGCTGTCCAGCATAGGACGCTCGTTGCCGAAAGTACAAATAGGGGGCGGTGCTCGCAGGGAAGAGCACTTTTTGCACAACGAAAAAGCCAGCCAAAGCAATCGCCACACAGCACAAAAAGACAAAGGTACGAAAAACCCTTGCCAGCGTTTGCCCTGGATGCCGTGTGGGAGAGGGGAGGGGTGTGGTATTTTGATTTTTTTGGCTCATTGCAAAATTATAACATACTTGATGACAAAATGTATGATAAAAGCAAAAAAAGACAGTGTACGACAATATATTTGGAAAACTGCGTTGATTCACACAAACTGCACAAGTCCAATACTATGGTAGTAGCAAAACAAACAAGTTGGAATCTATGAAAGACAAAAAACAAAAATACAAAATAGGTGTGGTGGATAGCGGGGTGGGTGGACTCAGTACGATGGAGTGCATACTGCGTGCGTGTGAGTCGCACAATCTGCCCGTTGAGTTTGCGTACTTTGCAGATAGCGAATACTGCCCGTATGGCAACAAACCCCGTTGTGTGGTGCTTGGGCGTGTGCGTGGCATCATTGGGGATTTGATAGCGGATGGTTGTGACCTTGTGGTGGTTGCTTGCAACACCGCAACCAATATTGGCTTGTCCGAGTATCAGCACGAATTTTTGATACCCATTGTGGGAGCGGAACCCGCCGTAAAAACAGCCTACAAAAATGGACACAAAAATACGCTCTTGTTGGCAACCAATTTGACAGTAGTGCAAGACAAGTTTGTTGACTTGGTGCAAAAGTACTATCCCTTCAAACAAGAGGGAGTGTACCAAAACAAAAAGGGGCAAAAACTTTTTGTGGCACCGCAAACCAACCTAGCCAGCCAAATCCAACAAGCGATTGACTTTGAAAGCACCAAGCAAGCCATCTTGCAGGATATGCACGATGGGTACCAAACAACCAACAACGCTCTCAAAAACATCATCCACAACCTTTTGGAGCCCTACAAAGACCACGAGATAGATGCCGTAGTGTTGGGCTGTACACACTATTGTTTTTGCCGACAAATCTTTTTGGATTACTATACCAAGCAAAACCAATCCGTCGTTGTCTACGATGGCAACGAGGGTATCGCCAAAAGAGTGATTGGGCTCCTGCATCCAAAACAATGAGCCAGGCAAAATAACCCATACGATTGTCAAATCTCTCACAAAATATTTTTAGGCAACCCAATCAACCCCAAAAGGCTTGCCAAAAAGTTGCCCATAATAAACTTTGGGCAACTATTTTTCATTGCCCAAAGTTGTTGACAAATCAAGTACAATATGATATATTCATTTGAGTGCGATTTTATTTATTGTCAATAAATAAAATGTTAAAGGAGAGAGAATGGCGTATAAAAAACATTGGGGTATGCACAATTTGGGATATCAATATGATAATAGTACAAAGAATATTTGCGGGTGTGTGGATTCACAAAAAAATCCAAAAAAGTTGTATATGAGTGAGACAGGTGCAAAAAATGCAGCCGAGTTTAGTCGTTTGCAAAACAGCGTGTCTTTGGAAATTTATGAATGCCCTCGCACAAAAGGGTGGCATTTGAAAAAAGTGTAACATAGTTTTAGGTAGCATAGCAATAAGAAAAGCGACAATACAAACCGTTGCATTGTCGCTCACGCTATGATGATTGCGTGGTGTATCAATACGCCTTGCCAAAGTAGACTTTGGTTTTGGCGGGTTTGCCACAGCAGACGCATTGAGTGCCTAGGGGGGATTGGTCAAAGGGCATATTGCGTGTGGTGGCGGCGAGTTCGGTTTTGATTTTGTCCTCGCAGGCGGTGTCGCCACACCACATAGAGAGGGCAAAGTTTTTGTTGTTGACAGCGTCGGCAAGTTCGGTCATATTTTTTGCTTGCTTGATGTGGCTGTCCATAAATACTTTTGCCTTGATATACATATTGGTTTGTATGTCATCAAGGAGTGCCAAGACATCTTTTTTGAGTGTGCTGATTTGGATGGTCGTTTTTTGACCCGCTTTGTCTCTGCGTGAGACGGTAGCCACTCCACCTTCAATATCTCTGGGTCCCAGTTCTATGCGGAGGGGGACGCCTTTCATTTCGTATTCGTTGAACTTCCATCCTGCGGTTTGATCGCTGTCGTCCACCTTGGTGCGTATGCCCGCTTTTTGGAGCGTGGTTGCAAGTTTTTTGGTGGCGGCCAGTACGCCCGGCTTGTGGGCAGCGATGGGGATGAGTACCACTTGGATGGGGGCAATTTTGGGTGGCAAGCAAAGCCCTCTCTCATCGCCGTGTGCCATAATCAAGGCACCAATCAAGCGAGTAGATACGCCCCAACTGGTTTGATAAGGGTGTTTGTGTGTGCCGTCGCTGTCCAAGAATTTGATATCAAAAGGTTTTGCAAAGTTTTGTCCAAGATAGTGGCTTGTGCCTGCTTGCAAGGATTTTCCATCCAGCATCATTGCCTCAATGCTGTAAGTCTCCACGGCACCGGCAAATTTTTCCTTCTCGGTTTTTCTGCCCACAAGCATTGGGATTGCGAGCACCGTTTTTGCAAACTCTTCATAGACCGCAAGCATATCCAAAGTCTCCTTGCGTGCCTCAGACTCGGTTGCGTGCACGGTGTGACCCTCTTGCCACAAAAACTCACTGGTACGCAAGAAGGGTCTGGTTGTTTTTTCCATCCGTACCACATTGGCCCATTGGTTGATGAGCACGGGCAAATCTTTGTAACTCTCGATCCACTTGGAGTACATTTCACAAATGATGGTTTCGCTCGTAGGGCGAACCACCAGTTTTTCGGCAAGAGGCGTATTGCCTACATGGGTGACGAGAGCGACCTCTGGGGCAAATCCCTCAATGTGTTCAGACTCTTTTTGTAGATAAGAGTAGGGGATAAACATTGGGAAATACGCATTTTGGTGTCCCGTTGCTTTGAACCGTGTGTCCAATTCTTTTTGAATGTTTTCCCAAATGGCATAGCCATAGGGGCGAATGACCATCGTACCTTTGACGGGACCATAGTCAACCAATTGTGTTTTTTTGACCACATCGGTGTACCACTGTGCAAAGTCGGTGTCAATGTTTGCGATTTCTTTTACAAAGTCTTTTTCTTTTTGTGCCATACTTGTCCTCTTGATTTGTGCATATCTTTGCACAAAGAGCAATTGCCAATTTGGCATTGCTATTTTCTTTGGGTATAGTATAGCATACTATTTGTTTTTTTGCAACGATTGCATTGACTTTGTGCAAAAAAAAGAATATAATGTACTTATGGTACAAATTGGAAACGATTGGGATTTTTGGTTGCAACCAGAATTTGCAAAGCCGTATTTTGCATCCCTTTGGCAAAAAGTGCAAAACGACTATGCAAGTGGCGTGGTGTACCCAAGCAAGGAAAACATTTTTAGAGCCTTTGCAAGCACGCCTTATAAAGACACCAAGGTGGTCATCTTGGGACAAGACCCGTACCACGATGGTAGTGCGGAGGGGCTTTGTTTTTCTTGTACCCAAAAAATCCCACCCTCACTCAAAAATATTTTTTGGGAAATCTCAAAAACGGTGGGCAAGCAATCCTCCCCCAGGCAACAAGGCGATTTGAGAGGGTGGGCCGACCAAGGCATTCTTTTGCTCAACAGCACTTTGACGGTCAGAGCACACGATCCAAACTCACACAAGGATTATGGTTGGCAATCGTTTTGCGACCGTGTCATCACCTTGCTTTCCCAAAAAGACACGCCCATCGTATTTTTGCTTTGGGGCAATTTTGCCAAGACCAAACAAAAACTGATAACAAACCCCAAACATCTCGTGTTGACGGCAGTACACCCAAGCCCGCTGTCCGCACACAATGGATTTTTTGGATGCAATCATTTTGTGCTTGCCAATCAGTTTTTGCAACAAAATGGCTGTGAGCCCATTGACTGGCTTGCGTAGGGGATGGGGATACGCATTGCCAAGTTGTTTAAAAAACTTTGAAAACTTGCAAAATACCCAATGCAAAGAGTTGACAAGAATGCAACAAAGTAGTATAATAAAAGTAGAAAAATTGTGTGCAATACATACAAAAGAAACACACAAAAAAAGACGAAAGAATAGACAAAAAAGTACGGATTATAAAATCCTTGTATCCAAAGAGCAAGGCAAAGGAGGTATATGAAAAAAGAAAACAAAATGTGTTGCATACAAGATGCACACAAGCACGATACCAAGGCGGGCACCAAGCGACTTTTGACAAGCATAGGCTTGTTGAGTTGTGCAGTTTTGCTTGCTTGTGCGGGACTGCTTGCTTTTGGCAATTTGGGGAGCAGAGCGGATGACAAGCAACCGCAAGTGCTGCAAAGTCAGGTCAAGGACGAGTTGGCAGAGTCACAAGATGATGAGCGTGAACCCAGCACAACCGTGCAGGACCGTAAAGAGATTTTGCAAAAAGCCAAGGCATTGGCAAGCAAGAAAGATTTGAATCCCAACGCAATCACAGCGGTCAAGGAGTTGAGTGATTTTGGTGGATACAATTATTTTGTGATAGAGTTTGCACCTGCGGGATATTTGATTTGCGACAACCAGTTTTTGTATATGATTGAGATGGGAGAGAGTGCACCATCGCCCTATGAGGGCGAGCAAGGCAATTTGTTGTACTTGGGACCCCAAGAATACTACACAATGCCTAGTGTGCAACCACGCAACGGATACAAATTTGAGCACACCGTGCTTGGCCAAGCCGTAGAGACTGAGAACTTGGAATTATTGCAAAATCGTAGTACACAAATGCACGACATTGCAATCCAAAAACAAGAGAGACAATTGCAATACGAACAACAAATGGCAAGCCTATCACAAGAGCAACAAAATTTGTCAAGGGCAAGCAGTGGGACAAGAACGGCACAACTCAAAAATCAGTGGTTTTTGAAAGACAGTGATAGAAATTACAATTATAATAACGGCCAAACTTGGAATTGGGAGTTTGGTGGAAACTGTGGTTATGTAGCCGCCAGTATGGTCATTGACTATTGGGCGGACACCAAAGGATATACCAACCTAATGCCCGCAGACAAATATTGGTATGGTAGGAATGCAGAGTATAGAGAAGAGGAAGGTAAGGCTTTTGTAAAAGAAATACAAGGCATTGCACCAGGACCTACGATTGGGTTGGATGTGCAACTCGCAATGTCTATTTGGGCTGGCAAAAGGGGTTATGGTTTGAGTGCCAATATACTCTTTAAACCTGCAAAGGAGATTATGTATGGTTTGGTTGCGAGTGATAGACCCGTCATTATGGGAGGATATTTCGTCAATCCAGAGACGGGTAAAAGAATTATGCACGCAGTCACAATTCACAAAGTAACAAAATGGGAGCAATGTGTATTGGGGATTCATATTGCATATGCCGACTATGTGTACTGGGTGAATTTTGGATGGGATCCTGAAAACAACAGCATAGGCATTGAGTCATCCTTTTTGAATTTGGGTACCGATAATTTATTCGGCATATATTATTGAGGTGGAGTGTGGCGAGAGTATTTTTCATTAAAAGAGTTGCTTATTGTGGTGTCGTATTTCTATGTTGTCTTATATTTTTATCTGGGTGCATTTTGTTTGAACAGACAAAATACAGAATGGATTATTATGGGGAGTGCAAGTTGTGGCCAGCACAAGATTTTCCGTTTAGGATAAAAAGTTACTTCAATACAGGAAATTTGTGGATACGAACCGATGAGAGCGATTTTGAACAATCCGTACAAAAAATCCAGGAGAGCGAAAATGAAATAGATGCGGTATTTTTCAAAGATTCAGATTTTGAGCATTCCCAAGTAGGAGCGGCGTGGATAAAAAAACCACAAAATGGAAAATTGTATTATTATATTATGTGGGCACAGTCCAAAGTGGGAGAGTACTATTTGGACGCTTGCGTGCAAAGAGTAGAGGTCGGTGATAATGCAACGGTTTATTTCTATCTTGCACCTACTTTTGCTTATGACTATCAAAATAGAGAGGGGTTGCCACCCAATGGCTATCGCATACAGATGTCGTGGGAGGAACTTGTAAAGTTTTATAAAGATACGGGACAAAGCAATTTTGAGATAGACACGGTAGGCAAAACCATCCGTTTTGCGTGTGAGTATGGTCGTGGAATGGGAGGACAGGTAGGCACGGTGGTCATACATTTTGTGGAGAGTGAAACTGGAAGTTATGTTTTTGTGACCCAAGCGAAATAAAACAATGGGATATTATGTGTTGGAGACAAAGCAATGGCGTATCTTGCGGGATGAGTTTATTGGGTAGAGCAAAGGTTATTGAAATGCACAAAAAAATCACCGTGCAAAGGCGGTGATTTTTTTGTGGTGGGTGGTTGTTTGCGTGGGTCGTTCGTAGTTTCAATGCCTACAACAGTCGCACCATCCAGCATCCTACGATGACGCCCACAAAAGTGGCTAGGAGAGAGAGGGGGATTGCATAGCGGAGTTTTTTTATTTTGGTGCCCGTAAAGTATATGGTGGCTACATAAAAAATGGTTTCACTACTGCCGTAGATGACGGATGCACATTTGCCAATATAGGTGTCCGTGCCGTGGACACTATAAATATTGTCAAGGATGGCAAGCGACCCTGCCCCTGAGAGCGGGCGGAGGAGCACGAGTTCGGAGAGTTCTTTGGGGATGCCAAAGACGCCCAAGGCGGGAGATACCAACTTGGCAAGTCCAGCGGATACGCCCGTTTGTCTAAAAATTTCCACAGCAATCATTACGGTCAAAAGATAAGGAAAAACCTTGAAAATGAGATTGAGTGCTTGGCTTGCTCCCTCTGCAAAGGATTGATAGGCGTTGTGCCTCTTGGCTAGGGAGTAGCAAAGCACAAAGATAAAAAGAGCGGGTATCAAATAGGCGGTCACTTGCACGGTGTGTCCTCCTTTGTGGTTGCTTTGGTTTTTTTGGTGTCTACAAATATCTTGGAAAACACTTTGACAAGCACAATGCCTACCAAAGTGGAGGTCACGGTGGCGATGATGCAAGGCAACAAAAAAGCAGTGGGGTTGGTGCTGCCGTGGGATACAAGCAAGCCAATCACGGTTGTGGGGAGTAGTTGTAAGGAGGTCGCACTGATGACCACCAACATTATCATTGGCGTGGACGCTTTGGTCTGCCCCTCTTTTGCCATACTGGATACCGCATTGATTCCCATAGGCGTAGCAGCATTGCCGAGTCCCAAAAGGTTGGCGGCAATGTTGGTGGATATGTATTGTTGGGTGTCGGCACTGATTTCTTTGCCAAACAAAAAGCGGACAACGGGGGACATTAGTTTGGAGAGTTTTGCGGTCAGTCCGAGTTTCTCCATAATATTGAGAAGACCAAGCCAAAGCCCATAGAGTGCCACCAATGTCAAAGACAGTTTGACGGCGTCGTTGGCACCTTTGGTCATTGCGGTGATTGCAATGCTTGGGCTTGTCCACATTGCCACGGTGAGGCTTGACAAAAGGATGCAAATCCATAGTTTGTTCATAGGATATTGTAGTGTGGTTGTTTGCAATTTATGACAAAAAATTGCAAACAAAAATGATTTGACTTGTCTTGCAAATTGTGGTATGATATTGGGAGACACTTTGCAAAATAGGAGAGAATATGCCAAAGGTTAGATTGGGGATTGATTTGGGCGGCACACGCATCAAGGGCGGCTTGGTGGATGAGGCTGACAAGGTGCTGCACACAAGCAGCATAGAGACGATGGCACACAAAGGGGCTGCGTGCGTTGTAGAGCGGATTGCTATGCACATAGAGACGCTGCTTGAAACAAACCATTTGACAAAAGCCGATATACTTAGTGTGGGGATTGGGAGTCCTGGCATTATTGATAGCGGGCGAGGTGTGGTCGTGTACTCCAACAATCTTGCGTGGAAAGATGTAGCCGTTGTAGAAATGCTCAAAAAACGCATTGGGATGGAGGTCAAGATTGACAATGACGCCAATGCTGCCGCTTTGGGTGAGGTCAAATTTGGTTCAGGCAAAGGGCTTGACAGCGTCGTATTGGTCACGCTGGGTACGGGTGTTGGTAGTGGCATCATTATTGATGGCAAAATTTTTAGCGGCACGCACGGTGCAGGGGCAGAACTTGGGCATATGATAGTGGCGGCAGACGGCAACCTGTGCACTTGTGGGCAACGAGGGTGCTTGGAGGCCTATGCCTCCGCCACGGCTTTGATAGCACAAACCAAAGATGCCTTGCGTAAATCTCCCAAGTCCAAATTGTCAATGTTGGTGGCGGATTGGCAAGCCAAAGGTCAAGAGATTGACTATTGCAAAATGATTTTTGAAAACTGCGACAAAGAAGATTTGGCAAAACAAGTGATGGAGTCGTACGCACATTCTTTGGTAGTGGGGCTTGTCAATATTGCCAATATTTTTAGACCGCAAGCGATTTTGATTGGTGGTGGAATCAGTGCACAAGGGGAGAATCTACGCAAGCGAATCAACCAAGAATTTGAAAAAGGCGTCTTTGGTGGGGCGATTGGTCCAAGAGTGGAACTCCGTATTGCAACGCTCAAAAATGATGCAGGCTTTATGGGTGCTGCGTGTCTGTGAGTATGGTGGATGGAGGCGTGGATGTGCGGGGATTCTTCTTGATTTTTTTGTTGAGCAGTTCGTTGAAAAATACAAGAAATACAAGCAACAAAAGCAAGGTGTAGGGCAGTATTTGGATGGAGAGCACGCC
>WQZE01000026.1 GCA_009780875.1 Bacillota bacterium
AAAAACACGCATAGAACTCTTTGGTGTTTTTTGTGATTTGCGTCATTTGCCAATCATTTTGCATTTTTTCAATTTTGCCGTAAGGGGGGTTGGAAATAACTTTTGCATTGATTGGCAATGTCACCGCTTGGCTCAAAAAATCAACACAATAAACTTGAATTTTGTCTATCAAATCCCTTCCGTACAAAAAAGCAATAGAGCACTTGCAAATCATCAACGCCACTGGGTCGTTGTCAAACAAATATAGCCGCTTCTGTGTTATCAAGTCTCTTGCATTTTCTCGCCCAAGCAAGGCAAGATATGCCAATATCAATACACCCACACCACAAGCGACATCACAAATATGCTCCCCAGGCAAGGGCAACAACCACTCCGCCATCACACTCGCCACATCCTTTGGCGTATAGTATTGCCCTTTGCTTTTTTTTGCGTGCTTGTCTATATTGGCAAGCCCATATTCATACAACGCCCCAAATGCTTTCACTTGCAAAAAAGGTGTTTCCCCCCCCTCCAATACAAAAGCACAAATTTTTTCCCAAGTCACACGCAAACCAACACTCTCAATATCCTTTTTGTAGTCAATCAATGAGTACTCTTGGGCACCCTTCTGTATTACTTTGACTATGTCAAAATTTTGGAAGCCTGTTTGGGCTTTCAAATGCAAATCCGGGGAAATCCAAGCGTGCGTGTCTTTCTCACCCGTTGCTTGTGTTTCCCAAAAAGATACTTGTAAATTCTTAGACAATAAAACTGACTCCAAATTAAACTGAAATTTTTATATAGACTTGATAAAATGTACAATTTTCTCTACAAACAAACCATAATCATTGCATATAACCGCACTTCCAAAATGACAATCCATAGGACTCATTTTTACATCCAACTCTTGCTTTAATTGATTTATCAAGTGTGCCCTTGTTGTGCTTTCCGGGCTTGCAAATTGCTTGATATCCAATAAACATACCAGCGTTTTGTTGGGGGTATGGATACTGGTCAAAACATCATCTTGTGACAATTTCATATATTTTTGCAAATTGTGTTCTGTGACCGTTTCCCATTTTGTAACCCTGTCGTCTTTATCAAAATACGGCATTTTTTGTGGCAAAATGACAATCTGAAAATAAGCATTCTGACCAGACCTGATATTGGCAGTCTCCCCCAACATACTCTCAAAATAATTATTTGAATTTTGCGAATAGTTGCTCATCACAAATTTGACAGCAATCCCAGCAACTCGTCTCTTGCTCTTTTTGTGACAAATCCCAATATCCACCTTCTTGTCAAAATACCGACCCGCAAGTTGCACTTCTTTGTTGGCACCCATTCCCAATGCAAAAATCTCAAACTCGGGTCCAAGAATTTGTTGCAAATGCATTGCAATAGCACCGTGCAACACTTTGAGTTTTTCATTACTTCGCCTATGCGTATCCAAATATTTGAGGTAGGCTTGCCTAATCAAATTCAAAAACTCGTCATTATTCATTCTTGTTCTCCGCTTGATAGATTAGATATTTATACAAATCACTAGAAGAAAAACTATAATACCCACCATTTTTGTATTTGCCAAGTGCCACAACATAACTTACAAAGTCCTCTGTTTTGAGTATACTTGCTATGTGTTCAAAGGTCAAATCCGTCAGTATATAAAGTCCACTATACACGCCTTGCCCCGCAACTATCTCGGTCAGTTTAATGCTTGCCACATCTTTGAGTATGGTGCTTATAGCAATTTTGTTTTTTTGTGTATCCTTGATTGCCTGACTACGCCCAAATGCATACCAACCTGTTTTCGCATCAAGACTCCGATTTTGCAACTGACTTTTTTTCTCCAACAAATATTGCTGCAATGGTTTGTCCAACTCTGCAAAACCCACTAGATTGCCATTATCCTCATATGGATAAATACACTGCTTCCATTCTTGCGTAGATGCTTTGCAAACATCAATGATATACTTTGACTTTGCACCAAATTCAAAACTCTCTTTGATAAAAACGCTATCTGCAAGGGTTGCATATGCATTTTTCACCACAAACAAACCGGATTGCTTGGGAACATAGGACTGTATTTGTTTGGCTTGGCTTTGCTCTCCCTGTCCCAAGAAAAACTTTCCATTGCATACAATGTCCTGCATATGCAAAGTATCTATCCACGCAATATTGCCGTTTGATTGGTATTTTGCAAACGCAAACTTGTGAGAACGCTGTGCAAAATCAAAGACACCAATGGTTGTATATGTGACAAAGTCAAAAGGTTGATAATGTCCTAAATCTATCAATTTTGTCAAATGTCCCGTACTTTCTATAAAGTGTCTAAAATGTTTTCCTGCCAGGCTGTTATAAAAAGAATTGGGCGTAATATAACACAATTTTCCTTTTGCCCCAAGCATTGCAAAGCCAATCTCATAAAAAACAAGATACAAATCTACCATCCCACTCTGTGCAAAGGAAAATTTTTTGACCCGCTCAATATCTTGCAAATGGTGCACTCTCACATAGGGCGGATTCCCCACTACAAAATCCATCTTGTTGTCAAATTGCTTTTGCAAAAGTGTATCTCCACACACAATGTCCCAGGCTACATCACTCACCCCATAAAAACGCATCGTATGATTCAAGTTTTGCAAACATTCGCAGTACGCATTCCAATCAATTTCTATCCCGTGAATATAAGTTTGCAAATGTGTATGCAATCCTTGATAAGTCCCATACTGTTCCCCGTGTGCCTTTGTATATCTAGCAACGATTTCACACAAAAATGCTCCATTCCCGCAACTATTGTCAATGATATGTTTTTGCAAAATATCGGCACCTTGGTAACCAACCAAATCCAACATATCACAAACGATTGAGTGCGGAGTATACACTTGCCCCAAGGTTTTCGTGTGCTTGCTAGTCTTTGCCAAATTTATTGCATTCATCGTGTTATTTTCCCAAACAGAATTTTGAGAATATTTGGTCCAGGATTTGGTCGGTTGCGTTGATGCCTTTGATGGCGGAGAGTGCTCTGTGAGCGGCGTTGAGGTCACTGGCGATTTTGTCAAGGGGTTGGTTTTGGGCTAGGGACTGGATACACGATTGTATGCAGTCTTGGGTGCGAGTGAGTGTGTCATAGTGCCTTTGGTTGTTGATGGCTAGGACATCAATGTGGTCTATGGTTTGGTCAAAGATGTGTTTTTTGAGTGCCTCTATGTGGGTGCCACACTTGGCGGATACCGCAAATTTGGTGCTGTCCGTATGGGGCACTGCATCCACCTTGTTGTGCACTTTGATGATTTTTGTGTTTTTGGAAAGACAAAAATCACCACCCACATACACACCCTCATAGGTCACTCCACCAAGGTCAAGCAGTACATCACTTTGGGTCATTTGCTCATATGTCTTTTGTATGCCCTTTTTTTCCACAATGTCACTAGTCTCTCTCACGCCCGCTGTGTCACTCACAAAAAACTTGATGCCCAAAAACTCATACTCATCGGTCACCACATCTCGTGTTGTCCCCGCAATCTCTGTCACAATGGCTCTATCATATCCAAGCAAGGCATTGATGAGACTGGATTTGCCCGCATTGGTCTGCCCCACAATGGCAATCCGCACTCCATTTTTTTGTCGCCTTCCCCTTTCAAAACTGTCACACATCGTTGCAATTTCCTGTGTAATGCTTTGAAGCCTTTGCACAAACTGCGGGTACTCTGCCGTCAAATCAATATCATCGGGATAATCCAACGCCGCACTGATGGGTGCCAAGATGGACAAAATACCCTCACCTACTTTGTCAAAGCCTTGGGCATAGTCCCCCACAAGCATTGCCCGACTGACCTCCACTTGTTGCAATGACTCACTACAAATCAAATCGTGCACTGCCTCCGCCTGCACCAAATCCATCTTGCCACCCAAAAGGGCACGCATCGTAAACTCCCCCGGTCTAGCCAATCTTGCGCCAAGAGACACAAGCCGTTTAAGAATGCTGTCCACAATGATTTGGTTGCCGTGACAATTGATTTCTACGGTGTCCTCTCCGGTATAAGAATGGGGTGACGCAAAATACACCACATAGCCATCGTCTTGCAACACCTCCGTAGTGACTATCCCATAGGTCATTTTTGCGTGAGGCAACACACAATCCGGTCTAGTACCACCCTCCAAAGAGCCTTGCCCCTTTGATGGAGTGGTACGCTTGCTTGTGAAACATTGCTTGATAATGGACAGTGACTTTGCCCCGCTCATCCTAATCACCGCAACGCCCCCACGCCCCATCGGCGTGGTTTGTGCAACAATGGTTTCGTTCATTTTCTTTTCTCCGCTGAGTTGTTGACCCTTTGTGCTTAGTCCATCATTGCAAGCAATCCGTGCAAAAACTCTGTGTCATACCGTTCTCCCAAAAACCCAAGCAACGCCTTGCACTTTTCTATTTTGGAGTACATTTGTTGCTTGGCTGCCTCATCCCCTAGGACGGACACGAGACTTTGCTTGGTGATTTCTCGCTCACTGCTTGTCCCATTGTAATACTCTTCAAGGTCATCCTTGATTTGAAAAGCCACTCCAAAATGACTACCAAAAGAGTTGAGTGCCTCTATCACCTCAGGCTTTGCACCCACCAACTGTGCAGCCCCCACCAAACAAGCACAAAAAAGAGAGGAGGTCTTGCCCATATAAATGGGCTCAAAATCAACGCACTCCACTCCTCCCTCATCAAGCAAGATATCCAACACCTGCCCCGCAATCATCCCTTGTCCACCCGCATTGCCAAAAATACACTCCATAGCCCTTGCTGCACCCTTGTGCAAGCCCGCAACTTGGAGCCCAATCTCGCAAGCCAAATTGAGCAGTCCATCGCCAATCAGCACACCCATTGCATCCCCAAACATTTTGTGTGTGGAGAGTTTGCCACGCCGATAATCATCGTTGTCCATACACGGCAAATCATCGTGCACCAAACTATAACTATGAATGAGTTCAATGGCACAAGCAATTTTGAGCGTGGTTGGATTGATGGTGCCCCGAAGCATTTTGAGCGTGCCCAAAAACATCACGGGTCGCAACCGTTTGCCACCGCCCACCACTGCATACTTGATGCCATCCACCAATCGTGGTGGCATATTGGTCAAACCATTCAAAATTTCGTCCAGCCCACTTTCTACTTTTTGCTTGTAGATTGTGATTGCTTTTTCAAATCCATTGGCCTTGCCTTTTGCCATTTTCTGTCCTCCGCCAAAAACCATTTCTACAAGTTTTGTCACTGCTTGCAATCACACGGCCTCAATAATCACTCTCCATCAACTTGTCCGCCTCTTTTTTGAGGAGCGTAATTTTGCCTTTATAAGTATCCAGCGTATCCATACAATCTTTGGCAAGCACAATCCCTTGCTCAAATCTTGCAAGGCTGCTCTCCAAAGCGGTATCACTCTCGCTCTCTTTTGCCAACTGTTCCAACTGTGCAATTTTTTGTTCCAGTGTTTGCTCACTTTTTGCTTTATGATTGGTAGCCACCTTGCCCCCCTTGGCTCTTTGTATTTTGCAATGATGGGTCGTTTGTCTTGACACTTTGCACAGACGCCTCTACTTGCCCCTTGTGCATAAAAATCACAATATCATCACCTGTTTTGAGTTGTGTAGCACTAGATACCTCCACGCCCCCTTTTTGCACCTTGGCATACCCTTGCAAAAACAATTTGCTCGGATTGACCCCGTCCAGCCGTGCCACAACGGACACACACCGTTGTGTTGCGACTTGAACACACTCCGTGACTCTTGCATTCAAACCAGCAAGCGTACTCTTGACCTTGTTTTCTAGTCTCCCCATTTGCCTATGTGTATGATACAGCATATTGCCCGTATGCACCGCCACTCGCTGTCTTTGCAAATCGTATGCACGAGTCAGACCGTACCGCAAGGCCGCCAGCGTTGTTTTGATTCTATCAGGCTTGATGGACTTTTGCTCCATCACCATCTGTGCCGCAATGCTTGGCGTACCCGCTCTTGCACTTGCTGCAAGGTCACACAGTGTATGGTCACTCTCGTGCCCCACCGCACTCACCACCGCAATTTTGCTAGCAGCCACCGCACGCACAAGTTGTTCGTCATCAAAGGCACTCAAATCACTCTCACTCCCGCCACCTCTTGCCAGCACAATGCAGTCAATCGGCTTGGTGAGTGTCAAATTGTATTGGTTGACATCTCGCAAAGCGTGTATCAACGATGCCACGCTTTCCTCCCCTTGTACTCGCACAGGCACAATGCAAATATCTACACCGTCGTTTTTCTCCTCTGCTACTCGCAAAAAATCGTGTATGACCGCACCTTCCAGACTTGTCACGAGCGCCACTTTTTTGATGCTTGACGGCATAGGCACGACACGGTCAAAACATCCTTGGCTACTCAATCGGGCTTTAAGTTCTTGCAACTGTCTCTCTTTGTCACTTTGTCCGCTTGCATCCACCTTGCGACACACAAAAGACACTTTGCCACTTTTGGGATAAAAAGATACACGACCCACGGCTTGTATCTTTTTGCCCTCTATGCTTTGCACATCCAATTTTCCAAAATAAATGCAAGACAAAATGGACTCAGCGTCCTTGATAGAAAAATAGGTGCTCTCCCCAATACACTTGCACTCACAAGCATCGCCCACAACACAAATGTTGGACAGCACAAACTCATCTTCAAATACATTTTTGACAAAATGATTGATTTGTGATACGCTAAAAGTTTTCATATAGACCTCACAATGCACTTGTGAATCCTTGTTTCTCTTGTCAACCCATTCTTTTGGTGGAACTCATACGGCTTATCGTGCGTCGTTCTGCCAATACAAGCGTGTTCTCAATCAAGGCAGATACGGTCATCGGGCCCACGCCGCCAGGCACGGGTGTGATGGCACCCGCAATTTTTGCCACAGAATCAAAATCCACATCTCCAAAACATCTGCCATTGATATGATTGAACCCAATATCAATGACCACCGCACCCTTTTTGACAAAACCGGCCCCAATCAATCCTACCTGCCCTGCCGCCACAATCAAAATATCGGCCTCTTTTGTTTTTTCTTTGAGTTGCGTAGTATGCTTGTGGCACACCGTGACCGTTGCTCCCATATTGAGCAACATCAACGCCATCGGGCGTCCCACCAAGTTGCTGTCACCCACAACGACAGCGTGCTTGCCTTGCAATTGAATTTGGTACTGTTCCAAAAGCATCATCACACCAAGAGGCGTACACGGGCGTGTCCCCATCAATCGTTGTGACAACAATCCCGCATTGACCGTACTCAATCCATCCACATCTTTATCGGGTCGTATCATTGCCAAGACATCTCTCTCGTTGATATGCTTGGGCAGTGGCAATTGCACCAAAATAGCATCCACATTGCTGGTAGCATTGAGTCTTTGAATCACCTCTACAAGTTCTGCCTGTGTGACATCATTCCTCATATGTCTCTCTGCACATACAATCCCCGTGCTATAACAAGCCTCCAACTTTTTGCGTACATACGCCTTGGAGGCGGGGTCATCCCCCACCAATACCACACCAATCCCCACCGCTCGCCCAATGGCAAACGACAAGTTTTGTACTCTCTTTTTTTGCAAAGCCATCATATTTGCCGCCAATGCTTTGCCATCCAATAATATTGTCGCCATATTATTCCTATCCTCGTCTTCACGCTGCTATGACTCTATCAACGCACCCAACACCCCGTGAATATAGGTGTGGCTTTTGTCTGTGGAGTACTGCTTGGCTATTTCCAAGGCTTCGTTGATTGCCACTTTGGGTGGCGTGCCCAGATGCTTTTGTTCACAATAGGCAACCAAAATCAACGCCAAATCCACCTTGCCCATTCTCTCTACTGCATAGCCCTTGGCAACCTTGTCCACACTTTGTCTCATTTCTTCAAGGTTTTCTTGCACCAAGGCAAATACTTTTTGCGTGTACTCCTCGTACAAAGGCTTGTTGCTATATTTGTCAAAGTCCACACATTCGCTGTCCATCAAAAGTGTATAACACATTTCAAAGGCTCGCACTCGTGCCTCTCGCCTTGGGTCAAGCCCGGAGTCTTGATTGTCCTTGGGTGTTTTTGGTGTCGTGTTGTTTGTTTTGTTTTCTGATTTTACCACAATGCACCTTCTTCCATTGCTGCCTCTTTTTCCGCACTCTCCAAACTCAACGGGTCTCTTTGATAACTGTTGGGAGGCTCGTTGGTCACACCCAACACATTGATATTGATTTGACCCACTCTATACTCGGTCATACTCTCAATGCTTCTTTTGACATTTTCTTGCACCCTAAAAGCAACATTGCTACACTTGTCCCCGCTAAACACATTGATATACAAATCAATGTTGAGGCGTTGGTTGTTGACACTGATGCGAACACCACGCCCTTGCAACGCATTGACGCCTTTGATTTCCTTGGCTGCAAGCGTCACAATAGAGGTGAGCACATTCTCACCATAACTTGTTCTTCCATTGATATTTGGTCCATTGTTTGTCATAAAAACTCCAACCCACACGCAAACGACCTACGGACAACCGACAGCCATCAAATATTGTGGTAGGCTCACTCCAACCTCTATCAAAGCGGGTCTTGCAAATTGAGCACAAAACGCAAAACTCCCCCTATAAATACTATTATACCACGAACGCAAAAAAAAGTCAATCAAAAAACAAATTGCAACCCAAGTGCCCACACGCTCGTTTGCCCCAAGTCTGTCCGTTGCAAGACCTTTTGTCCCAATGCATTTTGTAAATCCCCTACCAAACAAAAAAAGCATCGTGGGTCACCACAACGCTTTTTGTATTTTTATCTAGGCTGATTTTTAGAAACCACGCAACAACCAACGAGGTTGAATCCCCGTAGATGCTTCATTCCACGCACTCGCAAAGATAACCACAAATACAATGGTCATCACAATCGCCATCACAAAACTGACAATCACCCCAATCAAGGCGCCCAGTCCGGCATTTTTGGAGTCCCTAGGTCTATCATCACGCCAAACCAAAAAGAGTATCAACCCTACCAACGGCACAAAAAATCCTAGCACTCCCCACCAACCAGAACCGCTATCACGGCTTGTTTGGATTGGATGGACATTGCCTTGTTGAGCATACGCATTTTGGTTTTGAAACGCATTGGACTGTCCAAGACCGCCAACGGCTCCACAACTGGTGCAAAAAGCCACTTGCTCAATACCATCTTTTCCACAATGACTACAAAACATAAAACCTCCTTTATGTAAAAACCGCATTGCCGTTTTGACACCACTATCTTTCCTGCACAAGCAGGTGGGCAAGTCGACCCTGTCATCTACCTTCTTCCGCAGTCGCAAGTTGCCTTGCAAGTGTCACATAGAACCCTATGCTACCTAAGCCCGGTATCAAACAGTTGTACAAACAATCCCTATAAAAACGGGTTGGAAAACAATAAGCATCCTCGCACAACACAGTATATTCATTATAGCACGCAATTGTCAATTTGTCAACTATATTTGACCCAAATGGCGGTCCAATATAGTTGGGATTCATCTGTATGGGGTGCAAGTGAGTGGAAAATGCAATGAGAATTCAAAGATTATTGTTCCCTACCATTTATTTTTGGATTCAAATATTTTTCAATCTTTCTTGGGTGTTTTATTTTGGGTGAGCAAAGCCCCCTACGATGCATTTTGCATAATGCTCCATTTTATGGAGGCTGTCGCCTTGCGACCAAACGCAAATTTTCTTGACGCCAAAAGGCGTGGCTTTTGGCTGAAAATTTGGTCGCAACTTGA
>WQZE01000027.1 GCA_009780875.1 Bacillota bacterium
AAAGTTCAATAGCAAAACGGGCTTTTCATTCTCACTCGTCTTTTTGTCAACCCCATTGCTCCGATACTCCCCAATCTCTCCCAAACGCAACCACTGCACACCGCAGCCCTGCGTATTCAGCGACAAGGAGCCACCACTCTCTACTACACCGCTTTGCGTGTCAACGCCCTGCACCGCATTGATGGGCGTATCCGTGCCAATCTGCGTTTGTTCGCCCTTGCTTTCCCACGCCGTACCACACCTTGCCAAAAACGCACTCCAATCATACCCCCCGTTCATATTTTGTTCATCAAATGTCAATGGTTTGTTCCGATAATACTCATATTGCTTTTTTCTTGCTTGCAGTTCTGCTTGCAGTTGCACAAACTTGTCAAGAATGCTGACTATCTCTTGTTGAATAGCCAAGGGCGGGATGGGGATTTGGATGTCCAATATTTTGGTCATATCCGGGTGTGCCACCCCACTCCCACGATAGTATCCTTGCACAGTGTCGTTTTGCGAGTCCAGACAATAGTACACATATTTGAGACAAACGCCTTCTTTGGCACAAGCCAAGATGTTGCCACTATCCACAAAAAGCCCTTGATAATATTTGATGTTGGCAGTACCCCCTGAGGGTATGGTGATGACCTCGCCCTCATTAAGACAATTACCCGCCAATGTCTCACTTGTGTACCCATCAAATTTGCCCGTTGCCAGCAGTTTGACAGCCCCTTTGTCACACTGCATATTTTTGAGTTGAGCGGCAGAAATATGCACAAAACTAAGCACCGTGGGTTGCTTGCGTGCCTCCACACCACTAAAACGCTTGTCCCAATCCGTGACCTCCCAAAGTGCCTTGTACTCCACGCCCTTGGGGCACATCTCTTGTATCATCTCATCTATCTTGGTCATTGTCATCCCCCTTGTTTTTTGCTGTGCCGAGGTTTGCAATCACTTGTTTTTCAAAATCGGAGACTATTTTTTGTGTTTTGTTAAATTTGTCATATTCCAACTGTGCTTTTGCTTGGGCATCTTTTTGAGAGACTTTGCCGTGACCTTGCAAGATTTTAAAATTGTTAAACTCCAAAAATTTGTTGATACTTTCTGCAAACTGTTGCATTCCAAAAGCCTGTTCTTGTTCTAGTAAATTTTCTATATAGTCAAAATAACTGCCAACGGTGCGTTCTAGTTTTTTGATTTGTTTTTCATCCAGATAGTTTTTTGCAACGGTGGCGTCGCTTTTGAGAACTCTGCCATCAGGCGCATTTTTAAAAGTCGTCAGACCCATTTTTTCTTTTTTGGCATCGGCTTGCTTGTACACAATCTCAGCCGCCGTATGTCCTGTGATGGCATAATGAAATTTGTTTTGCACGCTGGCAAAAAACTCTTGAGCATCCACGCTATTGGCAATATAATCAAAACTACATTCCGCAAAAATATCTGTGATTTGTAACCAAATACGCCGCTCACTAGCACGGATACTACGCACTCTTTCCAAAAGTTCTTTGTAGTAATCTTTGCCAAAAGCCGTTTGCCCTTGTTTGAGTCTCTCATCATCCAGTACAAAACCTTTTTGAATAAATTCTTTGAGTACCCCCGTTGCCCAAATTCTAAAATGTGTTGCCTTGCGTGAATTGACTCGGTAGCCAACGGATATAATGGCATCAAGATTGTAGTATTTAGTTTTATAACTTTTCCCATCACTGGCAGTTGCCGAGAAAAACTCGGTAACTGCGTCTTCTTGTAATTCGTAATTGCCAAAAATATTTTTTAAATGCAAACTTATATTGTCCGTAGAACAACCAAAAAGTTCGCCCATCAATTTTTGCGATAGCCAAATAGTTTCATCTTTTATTAAGGGCGTGATATACTCGTCGCCTTGCGGACTTTGATATATCAAAAAATTGATCTGTTTATTGCTTACACTCATCTCACGCCACCTCAATCTCGGCGACCACTTTGGCAATCTCGGCACGCAATCTTTCACCATTGGATACAATGCGTTCTATCTCGGCGTTGAGTTGTGTGATATCCACTTTTTCTCTTGTGTCTTTTTTGGTGACATAGGTGGAGACAGAGAGATTGTAGTCTTGGGTGGCAATCTCTTGGGTGGTCACTTGTCTACAAAAATGCGGTTGGTCGGTTTTGTCAATGTGGGCACCCAAAATTTTTGAAATATTGGACTCACTCAATTTGTTGTTGTTGGCGGCCTTGACAAATTGCTCACTCGCATCTATAAAAGTCACTGTATTGTCCGTCCTACTTTTTTTGAGCACCAAGATATAGGTGGTGATGCTGGTGCCATAGAACAAGTTGCTGGGCAAAGCAATGATGGTGTCCACAAAGTTTTTGTCAATCAAATACTTGCGTATCTTTTGCTCCGCTCCCCCTCTATAAAAAATGCCAGGAAAACAAACAATCGCCGCCGTACCGCTGTTGGCAAGATAGTGTAGACTGTGCATAATAAAAGCCATATCAGCCTTGGATTTGGGCGCGAGCACGCCCGCTGGATTGTACCGTGCATCATCAATCAGCGTGGGGTTGCTGTCCCCCTCCCACTTGATACTGTACGGAGGATTGGATACAATGGCCTCAAAGGGCACAAACTCATCGTGAGCACCTTTGTGCAAGGTGTCTCCCTTGGCGATGTCAAACTTGTCGTAACCAATATTGTGCAAAAACATATTGATACGGCACAAGTTGTAGGTAGTGATGTTTATCTCTTGACCAAAGAAGCCTTTGCCCAAGTTCTCCTTACCCAAAAGTTTTTCAAATTGCAACAAAAGTGACCCACTGCCACAAGCCGGGTCATACACCTTGTTGAGCGTGTCTTTGCCATTGATGGCAATTCGGGCAAGCAGTTGTGAGACCTCTTGCGGTGTAAAAAACTCACCCCCAGACTTGCCGGCGTTGCTCGCATACATACCCATTGAAAAAAGTCAACTAAATTACGGTACTTTTTTGTACTTTTTTTGGGTAATTTATTATGCATTATTGTGCATAAATATACATTTTAGTATTGTTGTAGATTGGGGTTGCGTAAAATTATGTAGTCCTATTGTTTGGCGTATGCCAAACCCCACCCCCCATGGGGGGTGGAAAAATTTTCCAGTTGCTCCGCTTTTCTTTTTTTGCGAGGCAACTTAGGTTTTTTGTTTTATTAGTTAAAAGTTTGAATTAAAGATTAAGCTACTTGTGTCCACTTAGGCGTTTGCAAAGTTACAAACTCACCAAACATTTGCACAGCATTGTCTTTGCTTTGCTCTTGTCGTCGCAGTGCTTGGAGTAGTATCATATGGGCATCGTTGGGACTAGTTTTCCCACATTTGCCATCAAGTCCCACAAGCGAACGATTGGGCGTGTTGTTGTAGAGTATGAGCCACTGTGCGATTTGTTCGTTGATGTCATCTAGGTCTCTAAACTTGTGTGTGTTGTAAAACCGCTCTTGGCACTTGCGATGAAAGCGTTCTACCTTGCCGTTGTGTCTCGGTGTTCCAGGCAAAATGAGTTTGTGCCTTATACCTAGTTCTCTAAGTTTCGCATCTACAATGTGTTCTAGCGTGCAGACAAGTGTAAACCTATTGGCAAATTCTACTCCACCGTTTTGTTGCATTTCTTCTACGGTTAGTCCAAAGGCATTGAGTGCAATGGGTATAAACTCAGCAGTACTTGCTTGTCCTTTGCTCTCGTATACTGTTTCAAATTGCTTGTTGGTATTATTGTCTATCAGCAAATACTTGTAGTAGCGACCATCTTTGTTAGTGGTTTCATCTTCATACTCAATGTCTACTTCTTTGACCAGCAAGCCGTTGATGAGTGTATCAATATTCCTTTGCACAGCATTCTTGGCAAATCTATTGGTAAATTCTTTGCCGTTGTCCGTTTGGATGCAGTCGGGAGTATAGCCATAGAACTTGATTGCCCTGCTGATAAAGTCTACTGATTCTTCCGCACCGTGATGCACATAGATATACACAAATGCTACTCTGTCCGCCTCATCTATCATTGAATATTGGTAATACTTTTTGCGTATGGGCAAGTCTTGTAGTTCTATTCCTTGCTCTTGGCACAATTGGATTATACATTCTCGTGGTACTGACTTAACATCAAACTGCCACTTGATGCCAAACATCTTTGGCGTATGGTACTTTTTATTTATTCTTTTGTTTTTTACATGTTTTCGCTCTGGGAATAATTTTAGGATTGTTGTCCGTAGGCAGGAGTATGTGCGATTGTAGTATATCTCTTCGTGCAACACACTCCAATACTCATCATAGCCTAAACTATGGTTTTGGCTAACGACCCTAACTATATTGTCAGTTTCATATTTTGTTTGTGCTTGCCAATGTGACTTGGCATCTACTCTTGGTTTGCGTGCTAGGCTACCGCCTTGCTCCCAAGTTTCGTACCAGCCAAACAAACTACTTTCACTGACCATATGACTTCTTGCAATCTTTTTGATTGCCTTTGTTTTAGTACAAACACCGAGCGATATTTGCTCGGCTATTTTCTCCATCAGTTTTAATTTCTTGTCTAATGGTAGTTGTACATGTACTATCTTTGCATTTTTTTGTACAACCATAATGCCTCCTTTATTTCTCGCTTTGCTAATGTAACCCCAAAACCTCCTTGTACTATTTTTCAGCGTCAAAGCCTACCGCTCCCACCATTATATCATTTTATTAACAATATGTAAATGAATATTGTACAAATTATGACTGTCAATATTTGACAAAAGAACCAAACAATAATGCTTGGTTCTTTTATTAAACTTTTATACTAAACTGCTATCTTACAGTTTATTAGATTTGCAATTTTTCTAGCGAAAACTTTTTCAAAAAATTGATATGCTTGTTCAAGTGTTCCATTGGTATGATTGAGTAATATTCCACCCATATATACAAAGTGGCTAGTTTCGTTGCTGTACACATTCTCAACTAGATAAAATGTTTTACTTTGTACTGTTTTTGTTGCTATGATTGGGTTTCCTGCGATAGTTGTTTTCATGTTGTTTGCTCCTTTTGTGTTTTAATCACAACAACATTATGCCGCAAACAAAATATTAAGTCTACTAAAACTGGGCAAAATACCAAAGTTTTTTGTACATATTTATAAACTTATTTTCAACACAAACTTTTATTGATTTTAACCTAAATTTATGTTGTAACAATCTCCGCTCTTATGCTCGTGTTCAAAATATTTGTGGATTAGCATTGAGCAAATCATTGTATCGTGTTTACCCCACTCCGCTTTTTCTAATCGTGCCTTGCACATCCGCACTCTTGTCTTGTCATCTTGCAATCGTTCCGCCATACAACAAGCCTTTTTGTAAATCTGCATATCTACTTGTGCAACTGTTGTGATGACTGTGTTGGTTACATCTATGAGTTCTTGCTTTAGCATCTCCCACACACCAAAATGCATTTTGAAACTATCCGCATTAGCTAGCGTTTCTTGTGTTTGTGATAGACTTGCAAAATCTAGCGTTGGAACAAAACCTAGTTTATCTGCAAAGATTTTTTCAAGGCACAGGATGGTGTCACTTGCACAATCACTCTCAACATCGTGCCACCTGCCCCAGCCTCTTAGGTCTTGTAGTCTGCATTGGTTGGCAAGTCGTTTGTGCCAAAACTCCGCCTTTGTCATTGCGTTTATGAGTTTGTTGAGATTGCTCGCAAGTGCATCGTTAATCCTCACTGTGCTTGCGTGTGTTGAGTATTCCATTATTCTACCTCGCTATTTTGCTGTGTCAGTATTGACAATATCGTGTCCAGTTTTGCGTTTGCTATTTGTAGCTCTCTTTGGTTTTGCAGGCTCAGATGGTGTGCTTGCTGTGCTATCATCAACGCTTGATGTCCCTGTGCAAACGCTGGGACTGCCACCAAGTCCGCTATCCAATCCGCTCGGTTTTTTGCTCTGCTCTCTTCCACTACTTTTGCTCCCTTTAGTGTTGTGTAGTGCTATTAGTTGGTCAAGTTTATATTCTATCTTGGCAAGTTGCATATTGTCATCTGCAATTGCTTTTGTGCTAGCTATATCCTGCACGCCTAGTAGATAATTGAGTTTATCTACTATTCTTTTTAATTTAGACCTCTTGGGTTCTAGCGGATAGGCATCTGCACGCTTTGTCCGCCCATCCTTGCCATAAGACCGTTGTATTACTCCGCTCTCCTTTTTCATAGATTACCTCCTTGATTATTGTCTACGACTGCAGGGCATGGCTTTTGTGGTAATGGTTGTGTATTTGTACCAACCGCTCCATTTGGTGCAACAGCGTGCGTTTCTGCTTGTTTTTCTCGCAACCTTTTAGCCTCGTAGTCCCTGTAGTCTCTTTTTAACAAAACAAGTTCTTCTCTACCAACTTCGCTGTTCCAAAGCGACTTGCTAAAATTTGGGTCTGCCAACAAAAAATTGATAACGAGTGCAGCCTTGCGAGCAATGACCTTTGGGTCATTTTCAAACTCTGCCATAATTTGACTATCATACTGTGGCTGTGGTGGTAATGGTTGTTGCACCTGTCCGCTACCGTTCAGCACCGCCATTGGGTCTTGTGCAAACTGCTGTGCTTGTTGTGCCATCGGTTGCAACTGTTGGTATGCCGCTCGTACTTGTGCCATCTTGGCATCGTATTCGCTTTGTATTTGATTGATTGTATTTTGTAAATTATTCATTGCGTTGGGATTATATTGTCCGCCATAATTGTTATATCCGTTATTGTACATGCTCTACTCCTACATAATTATTTGACCAAATCACCTTACAATTGTGCTTGGCACAATACGCCTCATCCAAAATGACAGGTATGCCGTTAATCTCCGTTGTCCTTTTGGGTGGTCTAAAAAATGGTATCTTTTTGGTCAATGTATTTATGACTTGATTAAACCCATCTTGGGTTACTACTATTGCTTCCATTCTCCACCTTGTTAAATAAGGGCAAGGCTCTTGCCCTGCCCTCACTCACTTTTGTTATTTTTACTTAGCTGCTAACCACAGCATTTAAATTGCTCTGGGATTTGTTGCACGGTTGGGTTAAAGAAATCCGCCGCCGTCAATACTCCACCTGCTACAAAGGCACTATTTTGTCTACCGATGTTTGCATTGTTAAAAGCATTGATGTTGTTCACGCCTGCCGCTACACAATTTTGTAGGTGACTAATTCGTCCATCAAAATGGCAGAACATCTTGTTGTCTCTTATCGTTGTTCCCAATGCGATTTGCTCCCTTTCTAGTTGTGCAATTTTTGCGTCTTTTTCTGCAAGTATTCTACGATTTTCAAATGCGAGCAACTCTGCTGTTTGCTTTGCAGATACTTCGTTAATCCTGCACAATATCTCTTTGTGCTGTGCTGTGTTCTCACCACGATTGCGTTCCGTTTGCAATGCCAAATCACAAAACTTATTGTCTATGTTGTGATTGGTACTATTAAAGCCCACTTGTGTGTCAAAGCGATTACGGTCAATTAGTCTGCCAACTTCACAACTGTTTCGGTCATCGTTTGCAATAATAGAACACTTTGCCAAATCTACACTAGCACCTACCCTATCTACTGCACGAGCGACACCGAATGTATCCCTTGTTGCGTTGTCAAATCTAGTTTCTAGTCCGCCGATTCTTCCCAGTATCTCGCTTGTGTTTTGCGTTGCTTCAATGCTATCAAAGCGGGTATTCATTGTATCACTTAGCATCCGCACTTCGCTTGCACTTGTGCCACCGCCGTTGCCACCTTGACCAGTTACGACTACAATATTGCCCTCTCTATCTCTGCCACGCTCACCGCCAAAGTCGCCACCTCTATCCCTACGACCGCCAAAACGGTCATCGCCAAATAGCAGTGTACCTAGTGCTGCACCGCCTGCCGCCGCAAGCCCTACTCCGCCTGTACTTACTTCTCCCATACCTTTATATTCCACTCCTTGTTGTGCTGGTTGCACGCTGTGCTGTGGATACATTTGACTTTCTGCCATATGTTCCTCCATCAAAAATTTAGCAAGTGATATCGTGGATAAAATAAAATGTGAGTGATACTCCGACCACGAATATCACTCACATTATTAGTATAGCACTATGTACCCACAAAACACAAATCTTTATTGATTGTGTTTTGATAGTAAATTGATAGTGTTGTAATTTTGCTAGTTTTTTACAAAGAGTTTATATACATTGTCTAAACTTGGAAACTTATTGTGCAACTCTTCTTCATTAGTAAAGTATGGATTTGGTGTAGTTTCAACTATTGTACAAATTTCTTTTTTATATGTTGCTTCAAATAATTTTTTATCTATGATATTTTGCAAATAGTAATTACAAGCATCATCATACACATTCAAATATACTTCTTTTGATACATTGTGTGCAAATTCATAGACTTTGTTGTTGATGTGCAAAGCCACATCAATTCCGCTCTTGATTTTTCGCTCATCCGCTGCGTTTATCATCTCACGGATTTGCATAAACATTTGTACTCGTGTTGTAGAGTCTGATTTCTCTGCAAATCGTTTTGGTATCATTATTGCTACAATTGTTAGAATAGTGGTAACGATTATACTTATTATTGTTAATATTATATTTGCAATTTCCATATTTACTCTTCCTCTTCTTTTTTTTGCGTTGGTTTCTCTTTTTGCAATGATTGTATATATTGCTCAAAAGATGCACTCGCTCCACAAGAGTTTCTAATTTGCTTTCCGCTTCTTATGAATATGCTGATAATTTCATCTAATTCTTTTTGTTTGTCGTTATCCATATTTTTCTCCTACTATGTTATTTATTATAGCATAGTAGGAGTATTTAAACAAACATTTTATATCTCTCTACAATTTTTCCATTCCTAATTTTGACATAATTTGCTTGCGATGATGTCGTATGCCACGATACGAATATTTAGTTATATCTGCAATCATTGTCCAACTCCTACCATGCAACACCCTATGTATTAGG
>WQZE01000028.1 GCA_009780875.1 Bacillota bacterium
CAGGCGAGGGGCAAAAACTGGAACGATGGGGCGACATTGTTTTGTTGCGTCCGGACCCCCAAGTGATTTGGAGCCCTGCGATGGCAATGCACAAGTCCCCTGCTTTGCATATGTCGTACAGCCGCAGTAGCCAAGGGGGTGGTCAGTGGACGACGCACAAAAAAACTCCGGAACAGTGGAGCGTCCGTTGTGCGTTGGACACCGCCAAGGGTCAGCCCGTCACTTTTGACTTTATTGTCAAGCCGATGGGGTTCAAGCACACGGGCGTTTTCCCTGAGCAAATTGTCAATTGGCAAACCGCCTTTGCATTGATTGAACAGAGAGTGGGGCAAGGCAAGAGCGTGGATGTCCTCAATCTCTTTGGGTACACAGGTGCGGCAAGCGTGGTTTGTGCCAAGGCGGGGGCAACGGTTGCACACATTGACGCTGCCAAAAATATGGTGGAGCAGTGTCGTCAAAATGCCCAAAAAAATGGCGTAGACAAGGTGCGATATATCGTGGATGACTGCAACAAATTTGTGGAGAGAGAGCAAAAACGAGGCAAGTTGTATGATTGCATTTTGATGGATCCGCCGAGTTATGGGCGAGGGCCGGGCGGAGAAATGTGGAAACTGGAAGACAACATAGAGCCGTTGATTCGGTCGTGTGTCAAGTTACTCAAACCCGATGCTTTATTTTTTTTGGTCAATAGTTATACGACAGGATTGCAACCCACGGTGCTACAAAATTTGCTCGCCATCCATTTGCCAAGTACGGGACGAGTGCGGGCTTATGAGGTGTGCTTGCCTACACAAGATAGAGGTATCGTGTTGCCCTGTGGTTGCAGTGGGCTTTGGATAGGAGAGTAGGGGTCTCTACAAGAGGCACCAAAAAATGGATATGGATGAGATACAAAAGTTTGTACCAATGATTGTTTTTGAGGACAATCATATTGTGGTTGCCATCAAGCCGCACAACCTACCCTCTCAACAAGATGAGAGCGGTGATTTTGATATGCTCAGTGCAATCAAAGCCTATATTGGAGACAAGTACAAAAAACCGGGCAATGTTTTTATTGGGCTTGTGCACCGCTTGGATAGACCGACAGGGGGGCTGATGGTTTTTGCACGCACTTCCAAGGCGGCGGATAGGATATGTGAGCAAATCAAACAGGGTGAGATGGGCAAAAAATATATGACCGTTGTGCAAGGTGTGCCAAAACACAAGGCAGATAGGTTGGAGCATTACCTCAAAAAAGACACCAAGAACAATCTCGTGACGCTTGCCACAGCCTTGGAGCAAGACTCCAAAAAAGCGATTTTGGATTACAAAGTTTTGGAGAGCAATACGGACACAAACCCTGCCATCAGCCTTTTGCAGGTTCAGTTGCATACAGGGCGTAGTCACCAAATACGGGTGCAAATGCGTACCATAGGGCACGCTGTTTTTGGAGACACAAAATATGGTAGTGCTGTCAAGGGCGGGCAAAATCTTGCTTTGTGGGCGTATGAATTGTCATTTGTGCATCCTACCACCAAGCAAAATATGCGATTTGTGGCGTATCCTAGTGCGATAGAGACGCCTTGGAATCATTTTAATATGGACAAGTTTGCAAGTGTGTACAAACCCGATGGGAAATAACGCCACACTTTTTGGGAGCAAAATGGAAAGTATAGAACAAATCATACACCAAGCAATCAACCAACCCATTGTGCAAGCGGGCTATGAGATTGTGGCGGTGGAGTACAACAAGCCCACAAGCACGCTCACTATTTTTGTGGACAAAGAGGGCGGGGGGATTAGTTTGGACGATTGTGAGACCGTCAATCATTTGGTGGACCCGCTTTTGGAGACACTTGACCCCACGCACGGCAAGCCTTATACGCTCAATGTATCAAGCCCAGGACTTGATAGGCATCTCAAAACACAGAGAGATTTTGAACGGAATTATGGGCGTGAGGTGGAGATAAAACTCAAAAAACAATACAAAAAAAAGTACAACCTTGTGGCGATGTTGCTTTGCAAAACGGAACAAACCTTGTCCGTGCAAATAGGGGAGCAGACCGTGGACTTTGCAATGGAAGAGGTGCAGTTTGTGCACCCCGCCATCAAGTTTGGTAGGTAGGGGGCAAAACAAACAATGTACGGATATGGATGGTTGGCTTTGCAGATAGATTTTGGTGCACTCAATTTGGCGTTGTGGATTCCTAGTCAAATTAGTGCTTTTTTTGCGTTGCTGACCATTGGTTACGCAATGGCTTTTGCAAAATCACGCAAGCATACAATGTTTGCGATGATGTGTTTCAATGCCTTTATGATTGTGTCTATGGGGCTTTTGCAAAATTGGCCGTTGTTGGCTGTCTATTGTGTGGCGATTTTACGGGATGTGACCATCTTGTGGAGAGAGAAGCATTTTCCCAAAAATAAACCTTTGGCGATTGCCAATTTGCTCTTTTTTTTGGTAGTGATTGCATTGGTCGCCTATTTCACAATCAATTGGCACGCAAGCGTGGCACTTTTGTTTTTGCAAGTGGGCATACAACTTGCCAGTTTGTTTTTGGTGTATGGGGCGTGGGCAAAGGGTGACCATCTTATCAGAATCAGTAGGGTTTGTTTTTGTAGCCTAGCCATCATCAATGATATTATGTTTTCCAACATTGTGGGTATCGCCATAGAGAGTTTTGCTATTGTGGCGGTGGGCGTGTTTTATGTCAAACGCTTGTCCAAAAAACAAGGCGTACCAACGAGCCAGTGCAACACCCAGACTGCACAAACGGAGTGTGGGGATAGCCCAACCATCTTGGGAGTACAAGGTGTGTCAACAAAAGAGAGCCAAACCAACAAAATTGATTGACTTTTGCAAAAAACTTTGTTATAATAGATAGATTGTTGCAATGCAATGAGAGTGGACAAGCATTTTTTGTTTGTTGCAAAAAATACAAATACTTTGAGGAGTAGTTTTAGATGAAAAGGACTTATCAACCCAAAAAAAGAACCAAAGCAAAGGTTCACGGATTTAGGGCAAGAATGCAAACCAAGGGCGGCAAAAGAGTGCTTGCTCGTCGCAGAGCCAAAGGTCGCAAATTGATTACACCAAAGCCATTGGGCACCAACTAGTAGACGCCTAGGTTGGGCATTGTGTGAGGTTGTTGTGCTGTCAAAATCATATAGATTGACCAAAAGAGGTTCGTTTGACTATTTGTATAGACACGGCACAAAGGCAAATTTGCCGGTGTTGTCGCTTGTGTATTTGCAAGGCAAAAGCACCAAGATTGGTTTTAGCGTATCCAAAAAAATTGGCAAAGCCCATACTCGCAATTTGGTCAAAAGGCGTCTGCGTGCCATTGTGGCAAGTTTGTTGCCTTCTTTGCAAAAAAAGGCACAGATTGTTTTTGTGACTCGCACAGGGATAGAGACGCTTGATTTTGAGACACTCAAAAAAAATACAGTGAGTGTGCTCAAAAAGGCAAAATTTTTGTGATAGGTCACCGCTTTTGAGGGCACGATTTGAGATATGACGCAAATAGCACGAATATTTTTGATTGATTGTATCAACGAGGAGCGTGCTTGCAATCATTGTGAGAAACGAAAGAAAAAAAGAGTCCGTATTGGCAAAGTCATCAAGAGGATTTTTTTGTTGTGGTATTTATTTTTTGGGCTCGTGATGGTGTACAAAAAACTGATTTCACCCGCTTTGCCACACAGTTGTAGGTTTGTGCCGAGTTGTAGTTCGTATATGATGGATGCAATCAAACAATATGGTGTGGTGGGTGTATGGATGGGTGCAGAGCGTATTTTGCGGTGCAACCCTTTTAACTGTGGTGGGGTGGACCCCGTGCCAGACAATCCACGGGGACAAGCAAAATGGGTGCACTAGGGGTACTGGTAGATTGCATAGACCGCTTTGGTAGGAGTTTTGAAATGTCATTTTTTTCTGCACAATTGGGTGCTTTTTCAAATTTGCTTGGCACGGTGGTGCTACAAAAACCGGGGGCTTTCCCTTGGGAGGTATTGATAGTCTCCGTATTTGACTTTGTCAAGATATATGGATGGCGTATCATTCTTTTCACCTTGTTGTTGAGATTGCTTTTGTCACCGATGGACTTTTTTTCTAGGTTCAGTATGCGAAAAAACGCACGCAAATTGGAGGGCGTCAAAGACAAGTTGGAGGCCGTTGAAAAACGATTCACGGACCCACTTGAAAAAATGCGGGCACAAAATGCCATCAAAAAAGAAGCGGGCATCAAGCAATTTGCTTCGTGCTTGCCTATGTTGATTACACCCATTATCTTTATTTGGATGTCCGTCAGTATGGGCAATGTAGCCAAATATATGAATATGCAAAACTATGTTGAGTGGTACAATGTGTATCAAACAACATACAGTCAAGCATACAACACCCACGGTGAGGCATACCAAAACGATAGCAAAGCCACTGAGATAGCACAAAAAGCGGTCACAAAGTACTATGAGGACAATGATACCGATAGTTTTTTGTGGGTCAAAAGCATTTGGTCGTCCGATGTGCCTTGGCAAACAGCCATCAAAAACCAAAATGATTTCAAAAAAGCAATAGACAAATATGCAACCGAAAAACCCGAGAGATTTGTGGACCGTGTGCCACAGTACCAGATTGATGGTGCAGGCAAGTTTGACCTTGATATTGAGGGTAATCCCATCATTGTGGACAACAGCGGGAGCATCTTGGAAGGTGCTGATTTTGTGAGAGATGCGGAGGGGCAACCCATTGCAGAGACAGACAGTGCAGGCAAAGTAGTGTATTTTGAAAAAGCGTGGAACAATGCAAGGCGTAATGAGGCATTGGGTAGATACGACAAAGTGACCGCAGATTTGAGAGCGTCTGCAAACAACAGTGCCAATGGTTATTTGATATTGGTGGTTTTGGCGTCCGGCATATCTTTCTTGTCTTTTTGGGTGATGCAAAAACAACAGAGTGCCAGCGGTATGAATATGATGGGGATGGGAGGAACCAGTCCTTTTGGAGACCCAAAGAACGCACAAGGTACGCAAAAATGGACGATGCGTATTATGCGGTTTATGATGCCGGCGATGTATATTTATTTTGGATTGGTCAACTCTGCAATGTTTTCTATTTATATGATTGCAAGTAGTTTGATTACTTTGGGTTTTACCACCTTTATGACTTTCCTTATCAATATGCTAGAAAAAAAGAAGACGCACGATGAAATTACCAAAGTACAACAATACGGTAGACCCGACCCAAAAGATTTGATTGATTGAAAAATAGACCGAGGCACCCCAAGGGGGTGAGCAAGCATTGGACGGAGAAATATGAGAGTCGTAGAAAAACAAGCAAAAAAAATAGGTGATGCCATAGAACTTGCCCTCAAAGAATTGGGTGCAACGCTTGACCAAGTGACTGTGGATATATTGAGTAATGGCGGAATTTTTAAGAACGCCAAGGTTAAAGTGACCCTCAAAGAGGGCGTGCAAACGAGCACTACACCCAAAGTGGTAGAGACCCCCAAAGTGGAGAGCAAGGCGTTTGAGCCAAGCCAAGAGAGGGACACGCAACGCAAAGAACCCGTCGTCTCAGGTATAGAAAAACCTGTACAAAAAAGCGAGAGTATGCAAGCACTTGCCAAGGCAGAGTCCTTTGACAAGGTGAGCACGGGGCCCAATGTTGCAAAGACGGACAAGTTTATCACCAAAAAAAGCATAGGGAAATTTTCTTACAATCCCAATGAAAGGTTTGCCAAGGGTGGTACATTGGCTGGATTTGGCGGACAACTCAAAGAGCCAGGGAGCCACAGTAAACCCAAGCAAGTGGAGCCTCCCCAACAAAACACACAAACCCACAACCCAACACTTGTGGCAAAAAAACAAGCGGGCAATGGCAGTGTGGACAATGAGTACAAGAGTGCGGCTCACAAAAATGCCGTATTGCAAAAAAACACCGCAACACAAAAGCCCATCAAGCAACCCAATGCAAAAGAGCCTTTTGTGTTGAGCCAAGAGATAGAACAAAAACTGCGTGAAATTTTGCGTGTGAAACCACAGACGCCACCCGTACCACACGAGGTCGGAGACTATATTGCAGGTTTGCTAGGGCAAATGCAAATACAAGCAAGCGTGGAGTGCTTTGTAGAAGACAAGCACTTGGATATCTTTCTTGAAAGTACGGATGATATGCTTGTTGGCAACCGTGGTGAAGTGCTTGATAGCATTGAACTATTGGCGACCATCTATGCAAATCGTGGAGACAACGATTATATCAAAGTTTGTGTAGATACGCAGGATTTCAGAAGAAAACGCTTGGATGTTTTGGCGGGGGTAGCCAAAAAAACGGCAGACAAAGCGGTGCGTATGAGAAGAAAATTGCACCTAGAACCGATGGGAGATTTGCAAAGAAAAATTATTCACACGGTTTTGCAAGAGGATACAAGGGTGGTTACCCATAGTGATGGGGTGGGGCTTTTGAGACATGTGGTGGTTGTGCCCAAAAAAAACGGTAGATAAAGGTGGCAACGCATAGGTAGTTATGCGTGTGACAAACAAGCGATGAACAACAAAAAATATAGCATAGGGTGCATTACGATTTGTGGACTTGTTGCCGTGGCACTCATTGTATATAGCCGAACCAGTGGTGAGATTGGTTGGGTAGGGGTTTTGTTGTTGATTTTGCTGGGGGTTTGCATTGTTTATAGTATCCTAGAACTTGGAGACAAGGAAAAAAAAATCAAGCGTTTTTTGACAGGTTTGTTTGCTTGGCAAAAAAAGCCGCCAAGCGAGAGTGATAGCAAGTACCAAAAAAGACAAAATCTGGTGACAGAATGTGAGCGTGAATTTTATGTGTTGCTTTATTTGGCGGTGGGGGATGGCTATGCTATTTTTAGCCAAGTTTCACTCAACAGTATCATTGACAAAAGATTGCAAGGGGCGTTTAGAAACGAATTGTTTAGAACCATAGACTTTGTGATTGCCAACAAAATGACGAGCGAACCGCTTGTCTTGGTAGAACTCAATGATGCGACTCATAAAAAAGCGGAGCGAAAACTGCGTGATCAAAAGGTGGCAGAGATTTGTGCGGCGGCACAAATGCCACTGGTTACTTTTTGGACAACAGACACCCACAGTGTGGAGAGCGTCAAGGCAGCCCTATCCAAGTATTTGGGTTAGGGTCTTTGTTTTGGTGTGGGTGTAAGGGCATCTTGTGGGTACATAGTTGTGTACAAATTTTGACATACTTTATAGTGTATGAAAAAGATTGGCAAAATGATTTTTTGGTTGTGTGTAGTGCTGTGGATGGGGTGCGTTGTTTGTGTGGCGTGCCAACCGTTGCAGCGTGATGACGGCAGGGGGGGCTTTGTCGTCAGATACCACGGGCATTTTTTGACGGGGGGCGTTTTGGAGCAAAAGGTACAAGGTGGACAAGAGGCATTGTGCCCCAAAAAACAGGTGGGCTATGTATTTTTGGGTTGGTTTGTAGACAAAGAGTATGCGGGGCCAAAATTGGACAAATTGCCTGCAAAACACCACGGCATCCTCAATCTCTTTGGGTGTTGGAGAGAACAAGAATATGGCATACAGTACCGTGGTATGAGCCATCTCTCCCAAGAAAAACAACGACAATGGGCAAAGAGTGCTCCCACAAAACATAGATTTGGTGGGCACACGCAGTTGCCTACACCGCAAAAATATGGGCATATTTTGGAGGGATGGTGTCAAAAAAAAGACAAAAGTGACCGCCCCTTGCACACGCTGGGTGCCAAGCAAATCACAGAACCCATCACCCTATATGCCAAGTTTGTGCCCATACAAACCAACATACGGTGTATCCATTGTGAGGAGACAAGCCCGTCTGCGTGGGCTCATACTTTTGGCACCGTGACTCATTTGTCACCACAAAGCAAGAGAGGACATTTGTTTGAGGGGTACTTTGACAATGCGGAGTTTGTGGGAGACAAAATTTTGCGTATTGTTGACAGCAAAGAATCCTCCCACAACGCCACCCACGAGAGCGGGGATTGGATGCTTGGGTATGGGGACAGCATAGAGCCTCCCGCTTTGTATGCCAAATTTGTGCCACAAAAGTATGCGATTGTGTATGACTTGGGAGAGGGTGTGTTGAGAGACAATGCACCCAAGCAACATACCTTTGGGGCTGACACAAGGTTGATGGAGCCCAAAAAATTGGGGCACAAGTTTTGCGGATGGTATTTGGACAAGGATTTTTCGGGGGATACCGTAGCTGTGCTTTGTGGAGATGACTATACAGAAGACATTGGGCTTTTTGCAAAATTTGAACCTCTTGTGTACCGTATTGGCTATGAGCCCAATGGTGGACAAATGCCAAGGAGTGCACCTGCAATGCATCCGTGTGGTGGGCGTACGCAACTCAAAGAGCCTTTGCGGTACGGGTTTGATTTTTTGGGTTGGTACGACAATCCTGCGTTGGAGGGAGAAAGAGTGACCGTACTTGACAATACTAATACGCTGGATGACCTCACGCTGTACGCCAAGTGGGAAGAAACTTGCGAATAATTTTGTAAAGACAATCATAAAACAAAGGCACCACGCATATGTATAACTATGTCAAAGTAGACAAGCATTGGTGGAGGCTTTTTATGAGTGAGACTGCGGTAGCGGTGCAAAAAAATAGTGTGATAGCCGTATTCAAGGGCGTGATTATTGCCATCATACTCTCTTTGGTGGCAATTATTATGCAGGCATTGGCACTAAAATTTATGAATATGAACGAAAACTTGATTCCGATTGTCAATCAGGTTATCAAGGGGCTCAGTATTTTGTTGGGATGTCTTTTTAGTATCAAGGGGCAAAAAAATGGATGGCTCAAAGGTCTTGTGATCGGCATTATCTATATGGTC
>WQZE01000029.1 GCA_009780875.1 Bacillota bacterium
AATCCTTGCTCTTTTAGTGACTGTAATATACTCATTTTGACTCTCTGGGCTCAACGCACCATTTTGCAATTTGTTGACTTGCCTCTTGACACGCTTTTTGGAGTGGCTCAAAGTGTTCACCAAGCACCTTCATCAATACAAAATTGATGAGAGGTATGGATTCAGGCGGTCTGCCAACGCCAATACGCACTCTGGCAATATCTGTGTGCCCAGTTTCGTTCACAACGCTTCTCATACCATTGTGTGTCCCCGCACTGCCTTCTTTTCTGAGTCGCACACCACCACAAGGCAAATCAATGTCGTCATAAACGACCATACAATCACTCGGTTGCAATTTGTATTTTTTGAGGAGTGCTTTGAGTGCAAGACCGCTATTGTTCATAAAAGTGGTGGGCTTGGCGAGCACCACACGCACCCCCTCCACCATTGCAAAACCCGTCAAGGAGTCACACTCTTTTTTGTCAAGCGTCACGCCCCACTTTTGACACAACAAGTCAACCACCCAAAAGCCCATATTGTGATAGGTATCTTGGTACTTGTCCCCAAGATTGCCAAGACCTGCCACCAAAACTGTTTTTTGTCCCATTCTCACATTATACCACAAATTATTTTTTTTGTCAATATATACCACAATTTCGTGCCACTCAATTGTGGTGAATGTTTTATTCCAATTGAATTGTGCAACACTCCTTTCAAACTTCACTTTTCTTATGATGATTGCACGACCATATCACACAACACTCAATACCCCATCCTTGCATACAAAACTCAAAATCTATCACGCTGTTGCAAACAAAATCCAAGGCACCGCTTTGCAAAAATGCACAAACGCATGCCGTGACTTGCCTTGCTTGGTGCAGATATCAAGCACCCTATGTAAAAATACACTACCTGCACACCAAAGAATCATCACTTGACCCGCACCAAGATTGGATTGGCACCCCCGCCGAGAATCGAACTCAGAACTAGCCCTTAGGAGGGGCTCGTTATATCCATTTAACTACGGAGGCATTATTTTGCATCCATTGGATGCAAACTAAATGATTGGTGCGGCCTGCGGGACTTGAACCCGCACGGTTGCCCATACGCCCCTCAAACGTAAGTGTCTGCCATTCCACCAAGGCCGCAAATGTGCATCACGCCAATCCTGAAAAACTTTGCGAACAAACTCTATCAAGCAATTTGACAATGATACACTCTTATTGTACCATATTCACAAAAAATAGTCAAATCATTTTGCTTGTTTTGCAAAAATCTATATGATTACACCATCACTCTTTTTATGTCCTTGCTGAGATGCGTCAAAAATTCATCCAATCCAATCTCACACCAATCAGATACTTGCTCCAAGGTCACCACTTTATTGTCCCAAACAAAAGCCTGGTCACCCAATCTCACCTCTGGGATATCTGTCACATCCACATTGGTCATATCCATACACACGCTACCCAAAATGGGGGCTTTTTGACCGTGCAACACGACACAACCCACCCCGCTCATTTTGCGTGACAATCCATCTGAGTACCCAATCGCCAAGGTTGCAATGGTCCGCTCTTTTTGCAAAACCGAAGTCCCCGTATAGCCAAGAGAGGTCCCCACTGGCATAGTACGGATAGAGACCACTTTTGCACTGAGTTTGATAGCAGGTTGCAAGGACAAATGATTGGCAAAAAAAGGCTGAGGATAATACCCATACAACACATACCCAGGACGCACCATATCATAAAAAGCCTGCGGCTGCCCTACAATGGCACCACTACAACAAAGCGACTTGTATTTGAGTTTCCCAAAGTGTTTTTGGGCCGTTTGCACCGCCGTTGCAAAGTGTGCTGACTGTTTTTGTGAGTATGCTACATCTTGTGGCTCAAAACTCTCTGGATAAGCATATTGTGAAAAAATGCCCACGACTTCTATGTTTTTGAGAGTTTTGCACTCTTTACAAAACGACTCTATTTGACTTGGCAAAATACCCACCGTGCCAAGCCCTGTATCAATGGAGAGTTGCACTTGGACACGCTTTTTTGCAGCCTTGTCCAACTGACGCAAAAAAGCAATCTCGCTCACCGCAATGCAAAAATCATTTTGTACAAGTGTCTCTATGTCATCCAAATCTGGCTGATACAACACAAGTATGGGTGTGTTTGCAAATCTCCTGTACTCCACCGCCTCATACACATCTGCCACCCCCACCATACAACCATCACCGACAGCCTTTGCCGCCGCCTCAAAACCTATGCCATATGCATTGGCTTTGATAATGGGCATCACCAAAACCTGACCCACAAGGCTTTGTATATGTGCCAAATTGTGCTGAATCGCCTTGGTATCAATAAACATTGTGGACATAAACACCCCCTTGGCTCCAAAACCTTGCAACCATCTATATGCATTGTACAACGATTAGACCCGATATGTCAAGTGTTTTGGGTGCATTGCATTATTTTTTAAAAAAGCAATGCACTAACAACAAGGCACCTTTCAGTCAAGATATGATTTGTGTGCCACACTCCACGGTATTGCACTCATACACAAAATCATTGCTTTGACGCAATTTTTTCAAAACTTCTTGTGTGTCAAAATCATTGTCAAGCAATGCAAAACACGCACTGCCACTCCCGCTCATCGTGGCGTACACCGCACCACCTTGATACAGTGTATCAATATTGGAGGCTATGTGCGGATTGATAGAGTTTGCTGACCGCACAAGTGCATTGTGTGCCACCGTTTTGAGCCATCCGATTTTGCCTGTCAGCAAGCACTCCACCACTTTTGCATTGTTAGGATTGGGGTATTCCTTGGTACCATTATCCTCCCCATAAATCGGTACAAACTTGTCATAAGTCTCAAAACACAATTGCGTAGGCACAATCCCTTGCCTTGCCAAAACAACCTTGTATTTTTGACCACACGCAAAAAAGTCAACCCTATCACCCACACCCTGTATGCGACCTAGTCCCCCTTGCATCATAAAAGGCACATCGCTCCCAAAATCCGCAAGTTCGCTATGTGTCATACGCATATAGTATTTGGAGGGCATATTGCCTCGTTTGTATTCTTGGGTGTGGCTATGATATTGGATTCCGTATTGTTTGGCAAGCAGACAAAGAATACTCGCAAGATTGGCAGAAGACCCACCCAATCCGGACATTTCGGGAATTTGTTTTTTGATACAAATATCAAACCCACAAAGACCAAATCTCTTGACAAATTTTTCCAAACAAATTTTTACGGTATTCTTGTGGGGTGCGATTTCAAAATTCTCAAACACAACCTCTACACGCTCATCAGTTCTTGGTGCAATTTGTATCATATCATACAAATCAATACTCATCGCCACACTGTCAAGCAAATGCTTTTTCTTGATAGTCTCTTGTGACACTGCACACTCTTGCAAAGCACCACCCACGATCGCTGCTTGTGACTTGGTTTGCACCCCTGTCTCAAAACCTTTGACAAGCAAAGATAGATTAATTTTTGCAAATGATTTGATTTGTACACTATCCATCCTTGCTATTATACACTACACACAAAAATTTGACAACTAAATTTGCACCAAAAACACAAAAAGATATCTGCTCATAGCAAATACCTTTTTGTTGTCTTTTGGCACCGTTTTGTCTAGGATGACTTTTTGAGCAATTGTCTATATGCAATGACCCTTTCGTTGCCCACCAACGGGAGCACAAGAGATGGGTTTTGTGACATAATTTGCTCAGGTGTCGCCCCCAGTGCCTTGGCAATGTCCCATAGCGTCTCGCCGCTTTTTGCAATATGAATGCTAAACGCACCAGATTGCATAGGTACCGGCTCGCCCTTTTGGATATCTACAATGATTTGTTTTTTTGCACTGCTTGCCACAATGGTGTTGATTCCAATGTCTGCCTTGACCTCTATTTCATTGCCCCTACGCAAGCGTGCATTGATATTGATGACGCTACCCTGTGCGGTCACCACATCACCCATTTCTATGTTGTCATTGACAAAGGTGCCAAAGGGGAGTTCTACGGAGACGCTATATTTGGCGTTTCTATCTTGGTTATAATAAATAATATTGGCATTGACCACGCCCTCAATGCTGATACGCCCTTTCTCTGGCAACAACTTTGTGAGATTGAGTTTGCCCGCCACGGTCGCCAAAATATTGTCGGCAATCGGCAGGTCATCGTTGAGTGTAATAGTGCCCTCTACTCTCTCATCAAAAAAAGACCCGTGCTTGAAACAAGTAATATCCATCACTTGCGTAGTGGTATTGAGTTCGTTCTCCACACAAAAAGCATCGGTAATGGGCGAAAAAGCAACTTTTTTGAAAGCAATCACTCGGGTCAATATTTGTATGTCCAAATTGATATTGTTGCTCCCATCCGTTTGGGTGCCTTTGACGGCACCCACATCAAGCAAAACTACGGCTCTTGCATCGTTTCGCACCCCACTTGCTTGCAACTCTTGCGTAAAGGGAATGGTGTGCACCGTGCTTTTGATGAGCCCGCCCTCCACCTCCACAATGAGATTGTTAAAAACGGTTCCTTCACAAATCACGCTGTCCACACTGGCTCTTGCATTTTTGAGAACTACGCTACTTTCAATGGCAATCAATCTTGTTGGTCTACCGTCTAGGTAGGTATCTGTCACCACAAAATTATCACTATTGTCAACAATACAACTGTCATACTCAATACTTTCATCGTGTGTATATACATCATCCCCGCACCCTGTCAAATGCCTAATCTCGTGATTGGCAACAGAGAACAACTTGACCTCTACCACGGTTGCGATTCTGAGTTCGGTGGCTCCAACGCTCACCGTATCCGTATCCAAGGGATTGCATACAAAGATGGGTTTGGTATTTTGTACAATCTCTCCACTCACCAACTTATCAGAAAAATCTGCCGTATGCTCTATGCACCGATTGAACCCATCAATATCCACATAGACCACCGTAAAATGCAATTTGCCCACAAAGCGAGCCTCTCCCACAAATACTTCTGCGGGGCTTATGTTGGCTCGTGTTGTGATAGACATTACTTTGCCTATCTGTGCCGAGATGGGTGGTGTCAAATTTGTCTCTACCACCACTTGTCCTATTGCGTGTTGTCGCAAACTATCTGACCTTGCCACTTCAAATTGTGGTAAAAATGTCATAAAATCCTCCACTGCGGTCATTCACCGCACCACTCACACAATGACCCTTGCTACCAATCACAGCAAGACCCCTTGTGTTTTCTTGTACACTCTACAAGTCTATTATAAAATATTCAGCATCTTAAAACTTATGACAATAACTTTGGCGTATAAACCTTGGCACACAATTGCCTTTCTATGTTTAAATATCTTTTTTTTGGTCAATACTTGTTCTATGCGAAAAGTCAACAATAGTATAGACAATGTCAAAGACTTGATACAAAACTTGCAAGGAAAATCTCTCAAAATCAGCGTCAACAAAGGTCGCAAACGCATCGTCCGTTATGTGGGCAGTATTTTGGAGACTTACCCACAAGTCTTTGTACTCAAAATTGACAATGACAAATTTTTGGACAAACTATCGTGCAGTTATAGTGATGTCATTTGTGGAGATATCAAACTAGGCGTCAAAGAATGAACCAAGATATTTACTTATCAAAAAACAAACCCCCAAGACATTGTCCTTGGGGGTTTGTTTGCTATGCATTGTTTTGTTTTTTCAAAGGCATTGGTACCGAAATCTACGCAAATAATTTCTCAAAATCTTATTCCTCATCATCACTGTCCATATCATCATCGTCAAAATCATCTGGGTTGACATATTCAAAGTCATCCACAGGGCTTGGAGAATCATCGGGCTCATCCTCAAATTTTTCTTCGTCTTCAAGGTCACTGAGCGAGATTTCAAGTTCCCCTTGTGGCAAAGGCTCATCTGGCATTTCGTCGCTGACCCATTCATCATTTTCTGCGGTGGTTTGCATTTTGTCTTGTTTCTCTTTTTCACACAAAAAGCAAATCTCCTCATCCTCGCCTATATAATTGATTTTGCACGCTGGGCATATTTTCTCTATCCCACCGTCATCATCATCGGGCATCAAAAAACTGCGGTCAAGGAGTCCGTTTTCCACCTTGCACACATTGCACATACCCGCTTTTTTTTCAATAAAATTGAGTTCACAACGAGGACACATCACATACACCGGTTTTTCAGAAACGACCTCTTCTTGCTTGACCGCCTTTTTTTCCAGTTTTGCTTGCACCTTGGCTTGCTTGACCTCTTTCTTGCTCACAATCGCAGTATCTGCCTCTTTGCCACTCATCACTTTTGCCGCTGCTTTGTCTATGGGTTTTGCCTGCTTGCCTGCATCTTTATCCCCAATTGTTTCTTTCTTTGCCATTTTGTTGCTCCTGCTTTCTATCAACAATGAGTATTTGCAAAATTCTGAATTCTTAAACGCTTTTTAATGATTTGAAAAACACAAATTCAAATTGCAAATGTCCACGGCAATATTATATTCATTTTTTCAAAATTTGTAAACTAATTTTGCCTACTTTTGAAAAATTTTTTTATTTTTGGTTGCTTTTTTTTCAAAAATATGTTATAATATTTGTACTGAATGCTCATATCTTTTTCACAAGTGCGATTTTTCACAATTTCATCACTTGTCAAAGGATACCAACATTGATTTTGTGTGCATTCAAAGGATGATATTATGGCAAGAGAATGTTTTATTTGCGAAAAACGCAAAGCAACTGGCAACAATGTATCGCACTCAAAAAGACACACTAGGCGTACATTTGGTGCCAACCTACACAAAATGGAACTTGAACAAAATGGTACCGTAAGGCGTGAGTATGTATGCACTCGTTGCCAACGCACACAAAAGACAATGCAAGCCTAGTCGTCCATTGTTTTATCAACACGCATTTCAAAAACACCCTTGCAAAAGGGTGGTTTTTGTGTACTGAAAATCAATTTTTATCGCACTCCCAGTGACACCCTCTTATGTATCTCCCAAATCCTTGCCTGCCCCCATCAAAAATTTTGTACTACCCTATCGTTTTGCTTTGGTGCAAAAAATTCTTTTGTACCAACTCCTTTTTTTTGGTTCAAAAAACTGTTATGAACCTAATTTTCTTTTTTTCGGTTCAAAAAACTCTTGCTATCCTAATTTTCCTTTTTTATAAAAATCGCTCTCAAAATCCCACGCAAAAATCTAGGTGCTTTGATACATATTATTTTCATACAATCTCCTTTTGAGCCACCACTATTGGTCATAGCAAAGAACCAAAACCTTTCCAGTGGCTACATCCAACAAAAAAGTTTCTTCTATGGCAATGTTTGATAGCGTGGCAATCTGACCCAATCCAAACTCAATGGTGGCATCCACGAGTGGGAATTTGAGCCCCTTTGTACTATTTATATGCACCGAACCAAAAAGTGGCACAAGAGATATGACCGCCCCCACCTGTACTTGTTGCGTATGCCTACCTTGCCCCATCATTTTGGCAAAAAAACCATCTCCCAAAATACGCACATTGCCAGTCTCACCTAATGCAAAATTATAAAAAATATGGTCCATTCTGCCACCCGTTGCACCCACAATGTCAATGTTGTGGACGCCCAACTGGTGCAAATACTGCAAAGCCATCTGTCCATCCGTTTGGTCTTTATCTCGCTCCAAAACGATTGTTTTGAGCGTTTTTTGATACAAGTCTAGGCTTTTTTTACCCACCGAATCCATATCCCCTATCAAACAATGAACCCGTTTTTTGACTTCCTCATTCAGCCTATCAAATCCCCCATCAGCACATACGATACAGTCATAACCCGCAAAGTCTATGCACGGCGGAATTTCTCCGTTGAGCACCAAAATCCCTTTTTGCAATTTATTCATTCTGCTCCTTTTTTGAGCCATCCGACGCCTATCATCCTTTGAGGCACGCAACCGTTTGGGCTTTTTGCGTACTCCCAAAAAATGTATTGCCCACAACCAAAATATTGGCACCACGCTTTTGCAACTCTGAGGCGTTTTCAAGGTTGATACCGCCATCCACCTCTATCAAAATATCCCTGCTCCCAATCATTTGTTTCAATGCAACAAGTCTATCCATTGTTTGTGGTAAAAATTTTTGACCACTAAACCCAGGCTCCACACTCATCAACAAAACCATATCACACAAATCCAAGACATTTTTCAAAGCGTGCACATCGGTGGAGGGCTTGATGACGACGCCTGCTTTTTTTCCACAATCCCTGATTGCTTGCAAAGTATCCGCAACATTTTGACACGCTTCAAAATGTATGGTAATAATATCTGCACCCGCCTTTGCGAACTCTGCAATATATCTTTTGGGCTCCACAATCATCAAATGCACATCCAATGGCAACCGTGTCCTTGCACGCACATCAGCAACCATCTTGGGTCCAAAACTAATGTTGGGCACAAATTGCCCATCCATCACATCCAAATGCACCATATCCGCCCCAGCATCTTGGATATCCTGGATTGCTTGTGCAATGCATCCAAAATCTGCACTCAAAATAGAAGGTGAGATTTGTACAACTGTTTTTTTCATTGATTTCCTCTTTTGGCAACGATGGCAATTGTTGCAATCGTACCGTATACTCATTTTTTGCTTGACCAGCCCAATGGCGTGTCGTGCTTGCTTTGATGGCTATTGCACCCATTAAAATCGTTGCTATTTATGCTACCACCATTTCGCACCGCTCCATTGTAGTGACCGTTTGATTACAATTTTTTTTACGACATTCTATTTCTAATTTTACTTTTCTTATGATTATTATACCACAATTTCGTGCCACTCAATTG
>WQZE01000030.1 GCA_009780875.1 Bacillota bacterium
CAAAGAGTGACCTTGTAAATTTGTGACTTCAAAAAAATAATTTTAGGAGAACAAATTGTATGAAAATCGTAAAGAGTACACAAGGTGTAGAGAGTGCCAAAAGCACCAAGCAAGGACGGCTTGCAAGAATGACCAAAAAGCGGTGGGTGGCAGTGGTGGCACTATCGCTTTGTTTTGTTTTTTTGGGCGCAATGGGTGCGGGTTTTGTCAATCGGGCAGAGGCGGTGGATGATAGCAACCCCATTGTATTGGTCAATACAATCAAAGATGAGTTGTCACAAACTCCCACCAAGGATGAAGGCGAGATAGATATGCAAAAGGTGGATTTGTTGGTGTTGTCTGAGCCTGGTTTTGAGGGTAGGGATATACTGGTTATCAAAGAGTTGAGCGATGCCAATGGGTATACCTACTTTGACATAGAATTTGTGGGAGGGGGCTTTTTGATTTGTGACAACGAGTTTTCGGTGGTCATTGAGTCCAATCAAGTCGCTTCACCCTATGAAAATGTGAGTGGTAATTTGTTGTATTTGGGACCTACACGATACTATACGATGCCAAGCAAACAACCCAAAAATGGAAGTATGCTTTTTGAGCATACCGTACTTGATAGCAAAATAGAGACAAGTGATTTGGAATGGTTGAGGACTCCAAGCCAGCAAATGGCGGATGCCGCCAAGGAGTATCAAGCGGCATACCAGCAAAACCCCAAAGCAGCCTTGATGAGGAGCGGAGAGCAAAAGGCGTATTTGTCACACAAGGATAGATTGGCGGCAGATGATGATAGGCACTCTTTTGATTATAATATTACTGGAAATTGTGGATATGTGGCGGCAACGATGGTGGCGGATTATTGGGCGGATGTCAAAGGGTATGGCAATTTGTTGCCAGGCCACGAATGGTTTGGAGAAAAATACGATTATAGGGGTGGGGATTTGGTGAGACAAGTGCAAGGTGATATGAGGGACGATGTGATTGGAATAGATTTGCTAGGGGCGATGCAGGTGTGGAGCAAAGGACGAGGATATCCATCTTTGATACCGCAGTTGTCATATGTGCCCGCACCAAGGACTTTGTATGACATTCTTGCCAAAGATAGGCCGCTCATTTTGGGTGGTATGTTGGAGAACCCGCAGGATGGGGGCACGGTCTCTCACGCTGTAACGGTGCACGGCGTCCGCAGGTGGAACAATACACTGCTTGGTATCACAGTGGGGTATTCTGATTATGTGTATGAAGTCAATTATGGGTGGACTCCAGATTATAACAACCACCATATTAGAGACAAGTTTTTGAGTGCCAATAGGGGCTTTGTGGTGGCGTACTAGGAGGGGCTATGAAAAAACGAGTTTTTATTAGAGGCGCCTTGGTGGTACTTGCTTGGACGATGGTGGTGATTATTTGCACTGGGTGTTGGCTTATGCCTCGCAAACAAAGTCTGATGGATTATTATGGGAAGTTTGAATTGAGACTGAAAGACTTTCCATTTGAAACCAAAGTGAGGGTGTATGCAGGTGATCGTTTGAACTTTACGAGTACGCTTTCCTTTGATGAAATATATGAAAAATTTGATGCAATGGCTGGGGTACAAGCAACCAAAATAGAGAGAGAGTTGTATTTGGGAGAGAATCAATTTGTGCAAAAAATGATTTTTCTTGCATACAGCAAGGGTGGGCAATTGTTTTATTTTTGGATAAGCAATGGGTACAATGCTGGATTGGTGGACTATGTTGTGGAGGAGGACGCCTATGCCTTGTTTAGGTGTCAGGATTGGTTTTATGCAGATGTGGGTGGTGAGTACAAAATAGGCTATGGCTACTTGTCGCCTGCCGTGCTTTTTGAAAAGCAAGTGGATGAGGCGTACTTTACGCAAAAATCATTTGAGGAAATCTGTGATTTTTATGTCAAGGCAAACCACAATGATTACACCATAGACAATGATAACAAAATCATAGAGTTTGATTGTAGACCGTTCCCAGGCTTTGGCAATTCATCCAGTGGGAAAATAAAAATACACTTCGTGGAGACCGAGCAAGGCAATACACTGCAATACTCCTTGTAGTGTGGCAGAGAGAATATGTATAATATGGGCAAAAAGGATTGCTCATAACACAAAGCAAGCAGTTTGAAATCAAACTACTGCTTGCTTTGTTTATGGGTGGTTGTGATTGAGCGGTTGCATCAAAAACGCACGGGTCTCATAGGTGCGCCTGCGGTGGGAGTGGGTTGGTTGAGGGTGATTTGGACGGTGTCAAAGCAAAGTTGCTTGTCAACACGGAGTTGCAAAATAAAAGAGACATAATCCATTGTGGAAATCAAACCGGGCTCTTTTTTGACGGTGGCGGTCAGGGTGTTGTTGTCAACGCTTGCATTTTCAAAAGTGTATTTTGTGTTGCCGGCGCCGCTGTCTACCACCGCCAAGACAAGTTTGTTTTTTGCAAAAAAGGCATCGTCAAAGGCTGCATAAGTGTTTTGAATTTCCTTTTGCATATTTTCATAGTACCCCTCAGGCACAATGGCGGTGTCATTTTTTGCATTGGTCATCATTGTGGCAATGTGTGCGTCAATGCTTGCACGGTCAGCGAAAATAAGATATTTTGGGTTGCTGTCGCTATTGAGTCCATACCATCCGCCTTTGGAGATGGTGCCTTCAAATTGGGCGGATTGGGTAGCGGGAGATTGTTTGCGGTTGTCGCTGGTTGCGTTCATAGTGAGAACTCCTTTTGGAAGCAGTGCAAGCATACAAACGAGAATCAACAGAGACCAAAAAGTTTTTTTGGCACAAAAAATTTGTTTGATTGTTTTCATTTGATTATTATGCACGGCTTGTTGTTGGTTTATACCAATGATTATACCTTTTTTGCAAAAATTTGTCAAGTCAATTTTTGCTTGCTTATTTCTTGGTTTTGGGTTATAATGATGGTATGGAAATTTTTTCAAAGTCCGCACAAGAAACCATTTTGGCGGCACAAGACTTTGCAAGTCAACTGGCTCTTGGCGATGTTGTGAGGTTGGAGGGAGATTTGGGGGCAGGCAAGACCACTTTTGCCAAAGGGGTAGCCAAGGGGCTAGGGATTGTGCAAACGGTGACGAGTCCCACTTTTGCTTTGTCCAACGAGTATACTTTTGGTCAAAAGGGGCATCGTCTTGTGCATATAGATGCATATAGATTGGAGGGGGTGGATGCAATAGAGACCGGAATTTGTGAAAATTTGGGTGCAAAGGATTGCGTTTGTCTTGTGGAGTGGAGTTGCTTTTTGTGCCAAGAGATGACCCAGTGCAAGCAAATTTGGAAAGTAACCATAGAACGAATGGACCAGTACACAAGGAGAATAACCATTGCAAAAGAGTGACAAGAAAGAGAACTATTTGTTTGTAGCAACCTCGGTGGGGCTTGAAGTGCTTTTGCGTGTCAAGACAAGCGAGGGTGTGTACAAGGAATTTTTTGAAAAAATGGAGAATAACCGAGAAGCCAGTACGCATTTGCTCGGGATGATTGACAAAGTTTTTGGTGAGGCGAGCAAGGCACTTGGCAAGAAAGTGGATTTTGCATCACTAGATTGCTTGGGGGTGTGCGTTGGTCCGGGTTCTTTCACGGGCATACGGATTGGGGTGAGTACGCTTAAAGCCTTTGCTTTGGCACACGGGCTTTGTATTGTTTGTATCAACACTTTGCAACTACTGTCATATGATGGGAGTGAGGCAACCAAACAAGGCAAGGACATCGCTACAAAAACCAAACTATGCGTAGTGGACGGTGCCAATGGCGTCTTGTATATTGCTAGGTACAAAGGGCAACATTGTGAAATGGTACCACAGTGCATCTATGCAAGCGATTTTTTGCGGTACAAGCAAGAGGGCGACCAGGTGATTTGTGACACCCAAAAAACGGCAGAAACTTTGGGAGTGGCGTGGCGAGAGCCCGCTAGTGACCAAAGAATTGCCCAGGCTATGCGGTGTGCAAAGGATTTGGTAGCGGTGGAGGCCGTGGAGCCACTGTATATCCGCAAAGCACAGCCTGACAGAGTGGGTGGTGACATATGAGGGGCACGGATGAGCGTGCATTGTTACAAAAGAGGGATTTTATGAGACAAGAGATTAGGCAAGCGGAAGAGCAAGACTATCCAAAAATAGCGGCGTTGGAGCGACTCTATATGAGCGTGCCGTGGTCATTGGACACCATTTTGGCGGCCGCTGCGTACGGGACACTTTTTTTTGTGAGTGAGCAAGTAGAGGGCTATGGGAGCATCAAACTCATAGAGGATATTGCCGAGGTCAACAATATCTGCGTACAAACAGACAGCCGTAAACTTGGAATAGGGCAAGCGATTTTGGATTGTATGGTGCAAACAGCCTTTGACAAAGGGGTCAAAAAAGTCCTCTTGGAAGTCGCAGAGAACAACCGCCCCGCCATTGCAATGTATGCAAAAAATGGATTTCTACCTTTGTACACAAGACCCAACTACTATCACAGTGTGGGTGCCATTGTTATGCAAAAAGTTTTGGTAGGTATCTGAGGCAAGCACAATGAACTATACGGTACATAGAGGAACCAAGACGCCCATCGTTTTTTTGCACGGATGGGGTGGCGATGCAAGCAATTTTTTGCCGTGTGCACAGCATTTGCAAAAGTGCGGACATACCACTATTTGTATTGATTTGTGGGGTTTTGGGGACAGCCCTTTGCCTCCTGAACATTACGGAATTTTTGACTATGCCCAAGATGTCGCCAACTTGCTTGACAAAATTGGCTATTTGGAGTACTATATAGTGGGGCATAGTTTTGGTGGACGGATTGCTATTTTGCTTTGTGGAGACAAAAGTCTTGCCAAAAACTTTGTGATTGGCAAAGTGGTGCTTGTGGACAGTGCGGGTATCAAGCCCAGGCGTGGGGTCAAGTATCGGTGCAAAGTGGCACTGTACAAACTCAAAAAAAAATGGGGATGGGACATCAGCAAGGATGGTTCCAGCGATTACCAGGCGTTGCCAATCTCTTTTAGACCCGTTTTTGTGCGTGTGGTCAATACGCATCTCAATCAGTATGTACCCAACATACAAGCAAGTACGCTGCTTGTGTGGGGCGGCAAAGACCGTGATACGCCCTTGTGGATGGCAAAATATTTGCAAAAAAAAATCAAGGACAGTGGACTTGTGGTATTTGAGGATGCGGGGCATTGGAGTTTTGTGCACAAACCCCTTGCGTTTGCGTTGATTTTGCAAAATTTTTTTGAAAGCGTGGACACAGAAAAATGCCACGCCTAGGAGACTTTGGAAAAACGATATGTTGTTGATGAATTTTGAAACTGAATATTTGTACTATGGATTGGCGGTCACTTTGCTGTCGGTCGTGCTTTTTGCATATTTGTGTCCAAGCATTTTGCACGGCTTGCAAATGTCTAATTATAGATGGGCTGAGTACAAGGCGTATTACAAAAGAGTGGGGCACAGTCAGTTTTATAGGTTGTGCTATCTGTCTTTTTTGAGCACCATTAGTATGGGGGTTTTTGCAGTGGCTGCTTTGTCACTTGACAAGTTGGCACACTGGGGTACGGTGGGGGTCTCCAAACTCGGATTTTTGTTGTTTTTGTTTTTTTGTGTTTTGTATGGAGCGGTCAACAAAAAAGAAAAACAATTGCAAAAAACGCCTTTGCGATACACTCCAAGGGTCAAGAGATTGTTGGCGAGCGTGTGCGTGTGCGAACTGCTCGTGAGTGGTTGTGTGATTGCTTTGGTGCCTACGCAGTTTGCCTATGTCGTGATGGGGTTGGTGCCGCTTTGCGTGTTGCCCCTTTGTGTGTTTGCCAATTGGTTGTGTTCGCCTTGGGAGAGGCACATTGCCAAAGGGTTTGTCAAAGTTGCCCAAGCAAAATTGGCACGACAAAAACAAACTGACCAAAAACCCCAAGTGATTGGCATCACGGGCAGTTTTGGCAAGACCACCGCCAAGAATATTTTGGCGGGGATGCTGTCCAAAAAATATAGTGTGTGTATGAGCCCGCAAAACTACAACACGCCAATGGGGCTATGCAAAACCATCAACAACCACTATGACGGACAAGATATCTTGTTGTTGGAGATGGGGGCAAGGTACCGAGGGGATATCCAAGAGTTGTGTCAAATTGTGGGACTTGATTTTTGTATGCTGACAAGTGTGGGTGATTGTCATTTGGAGACTTTTTTGACAAGGCAAGCGATTGTGGACACCAAGTGTGATATTGTGAGCGGATTGTTGCAAGAGGGCAAAGCGGTGGTGTGCAAGGACCCTGCCGTGGTGCAAAAACTGAAAGATGACCAAAGAGTGACTTTTGCAGATAGCGAGAGTGAGTGTATCCAAAAGGTGTGTGCTGATGGGCAAGGCACGCAGTGGTCACAAGTGCTCTGTGGGCAAACCGTGCAAATGCAAACAAAGTTGCTAGGAGAGCATATACCAAAACTTGTGGCAATGTGTGCAAGGCTTGCCGTAATGTTGGAGGTGCCCGCTGCCGATATTGTGGAGGCAGTAGGAGAGTTGCAACCCATCCCTCATAGATTGCAGTTGATACAAAGCACGGTTGGGAGTGATACCGTGGTGATTGACGATGCGTACAATGCCAATCTTGCCAGCGTACAAGTGGCACTGCAAGTTTTGTCGCAATTTGTGGGCTACCAAAAAGTGGTGATTACCCCAGGGCTCGTGGAGTTGGGCAAACAAGAGACAGAGCAAAACAAGATGGTAGGGCAAGCCATTGCAAAGCATTGTGATGCAGCAATTTTGGTGGGCAGTAGAGCAGAACAAATCAACGCAGGCTGTGAAATCACCAAGCAACAAGGCAAAGAGTGTTTTGTACAAATCGTACCAGACAGAGACAAGGCGATGACCGCCCTCAAAGCAGTGCAGGGCAAAAAAGTGGTTTTGTTTTGCAATGATTTGCCAGATAGTTTTTGATTGGCGACAAAAAGCAAACAATAGCCAAAGGAGCCCTTGTACAAAAACATTGCACAAAGATTGATTTTGCTTTGCCTTTTTTTGTGTTTTGTGGTATAATTGTATAGAGAGGTGAGTGTGTCCAATGGTGGAATCATTGCGATTGCTATTTTGATTGGAATTGGGATTCTTATTGTAGGTATCATTGCTGGTTTGCAACAGAAAGAGCAAGAAGAAAAACAAGAATTGGCACAGCGACAATGACAATATGATTTGCAAAAGCAAAGAGAAGCACAAATAGCACAAGAGGCTGAAAACGCCAAGAACCTTGCTATTATTGCAGAGCACGCCAAAACCTTGACGGAAAATATGCAACAGGTTCAAGTACAGTTTGTCTATTGTTCTTATTGTGGGGCAAAAAACAAGGTACTTAGTATTAAGTGTACCGAGTGCGGAGCGGTCCTGCCCATACTAGATAATCATAAATAATTGATTTGCAAAGCATAAAAGGGTGAGCAAATGGGTGACTTGTGGATTGCGATTGTGTTTTTAGTTGTTGGGGTGGGTTTGTTGGTTTATTATTTTGTGCGCGGCAGAGAAGCTCCAAGAGACAAAGAGAGTCTGACCCAGAGGGGTATGTAAAAAAGCAAAGGATTGTTGTAGGTATATGCCTTGTAGTGGCGGCCGTGGCGACTTTTGTGGGTTTGGTCATAGAAACTTGGTGAAAGAAGGGGTCTTGCTACAAGGTTTTGTTTGAATCCCAAGCAAATATGCTTGACAAGTGGGTCAATTTGTGATATAATAATAAAATCATTTGATTTGTTTTTGAGACAAATCATTATCGCGGGGTGGAGCAGTGGTAGCTCGCCGGGCTCATAACCCGGAGGCCGTAGGTTCGAGTCCTTCCCCCGCAACCATCTTGACTCCTTTGCTTTGGCAAAGGAGTTTTTGTTTTGCGATGGTTTGGGGTGTGCAAAAGTGCTTGCCAAACTTGTGGATATATGGTATAATAAATCATAGGATAATTGGAGTTGGTGGATAGGTACCAAAAGGCTATCAAAAATACAAGGCGTGCAATCAAAAGTGCAAACAAAGCAAGTCACCAAGTGCGTACCTGTCCAACAAGTTGCCCAAGACCCAAACCCGTGGTGGGCACGCAAATCCAAGTGTGGCGGCAAGAGAGACATACAAACAACAAGGCATACATACAAGCACTATGGACACGGTGCCAAGGGTCGTATTGTATTGTATGAGCGGATGGATGCAAGCAGTCAGGGGTGCAATATCTGCAAAGGGAACGATATGGGATTTGACCTTTTTGGACTTTGGATACAGTGGTACGGTGTGATTATCAGTTTTGGGATGCTTTTGGCATACTTGGTGGTAGGGCGGTTGTACAAAAAAACGGGCTATGATTCGGGCATTGTGAGTACACTTGCGTTGATGGTCATTCCTTTTGCCATCTTGGGGGCCAGGGCGTACTTTGTGATTTTTTACAAAGGACCGATTGACTTTTTTGCAATCCGAGAGGGTGGGCTTGCCATTTTGGGTGGTGTGCTGATGGGTGCGGTCGTCGTGTTTGGGTACACCAAGTTCAAAAAAGCAGGCGCATTCACGCTGTCTGATGGG
>WQZE01000031.1 GCA_009780875.1 Bacillota bacterium
CTTGCTTTGCTTGCTTTGCTTGCTTTGCTTGCTTTGCTTGCTTTGCTTGCTTTGCTTGCTTTGCTTGCTTTGCTTGCTTTGCTTGCTTTGCTTGCTTTGCTTGCAAGGTCTCTCTTGTTTTTACATACTCATTTCACTAGACACGACTTTGGGTTGTTTCTTTTTGAGCAACATAAGCATAAACATTCCCGCAACGCTCCCCGCAGCCAGTGCCAACAAATACCAATACCAATTGCCCACTACGGCAAACACAAAGATACCACCGTGTGGCGCCTGCAAAGATGCTTTGAACAACATACTCAAACCACCCGCTACACCGCTCCCAACCACAAGGCTTGGGATGACTCTCGCAGGGTCATTGGCAGCATAAGGTATCGCTCCCTCGGTGATAAAAGAAAGTCCCATAATATAATTCACAGGTCCGCCTTTTCGTTCATTGGGAGTCCAACGACTCTTGAAAAAGGTGGTTGACAACGCAATCGCAATGGGAGGCACCATACCGCCAATCATAACCGCCGCCATCACTTGGTACGCCTCTGGGGTTTGTGACGCCAAGAGCCCTGTACCAAATACATACGCAGCCTTGTTGATGGGTCCACCCATATCAACCGCCATCATAGCACCCAACAAAATACCCAAGCCCACAAGCCCTTTGGTACCAATCGCCGACAATCCTTTGTTGAGCCCCTCATTGATGACGCCCATAATCGGATTGATAGCACTCATCACAACGCCAATCAAAATGAGCCCCACAAGTGGATAAATCAACACAGGCTTGATGCCTTCTAGTGATTTTGGCAAAACTTTGTCCGCCGCTTTTCTCATATACAACAACAAATATCCCGCCAAGAATCCTGCCAGCAAGGCACCCAAAAAGCCGCCTCCTACCCAAGCAAAATCGACGCTCTCGGGTCTAAAAGTCTGCCCATTGATGGCCAACGCACCACCCACAAAGCCCACCATAAGTCCAGGTCTATCCGCAATGCTGTACGCAATATAGCCTGCCAGCACGGGCAACATAAACCCAAACGCCGCACCACCAAGGGTTTTGAACCAACTTGCCACGGCATTGTAACTACCAAATCCGCCGTCTTGTGGACTGCCCGCAATCGTATCAATCAAAAATGCAAGTGCAATACAAATACCGCCACCAATGACAAACGGCAACATATGGGACACACCACTCATCAAGTGCTTGTACAGCGTCCTACCAAAACTCTCTTTGCTCTGACTTTTGGTCTCTTTTGTCTCGCTACCTTGGTGATGATATACAACGGCTTTGCCATCTATGCAATCTTGCAAGATGCTTTTTGCTTTGCGAATCCCATCACTGACCTTGACTTTGATGAGAGGCTTGCCCTCAAACCTAGCCATTTGCACCGTTGTATCGGCAGCAATAATGATGGCATCCGCTTTTTGGATTTCCTCATCCGTCAAGACATTCTTTGCCCCACCGCTCCCGTTGGTCTCTGCTTTGAGATACACGCCCATCTCTTTGGCTGTGGACTCCAATTTCTCTGCCGCCATATAGGTGTGAGCAATGCCCGTAGGGCAAGCGGTCACCGCCAAGAAGTATTTTTGTGTGCCCTCTTTTTGCTCTACGCTCTCTTGCTTGTTGTTTTCTTTGCTCTCAATCAACGAGAGCACTTGTGTAGCGGTTTCGCACCCGAGCAAACTTTTTTTGAAATCCTCATCCATCAACATCCGCATAAGCCCAGAAAGCGTATCCAAATGAAAATCACCCGTGTCGGGAGCGGCAATCATAAAAAACAAGTTGCATGCTTGCTTGTCGGGTGCATCCGCCTCTATCCCCTCTTTTGCAATCACCAAAGCAAGTCCAGGCTTTTGGACACACTTGCTTTTTGCGTGGGGAATACAAATACCGTCACCCACACAAGTATTGCCTTGCGCCTCTCTCTTGCCAATGTCTTCCAAAAATCCTGCATCATCTAAAATATTGCCCGCCTCTTTGTGCATAGATGCCAATTTGTCAAACACCTCTTTTTTGGTGAGGTCCTTGCAAAAGTCAATGCAACTGGATTGGAGGATTGTACTGATACTTTTGTCCATATTGTCTCCTTTTGTATTTTATCACAACACGCATTTTTTCGTGTTTATTGATTACAACTGACCATAAATTTTGTCTATCTCTGCTTTGGTGGCAATGCCCTCACAAAAGGCGGTCGCACTCCCGCACGCAATCGCTTGTTTGAGTGCCTCTTGCAAATCCTTGCCCCTTGCAACGCTCGCAACAAATCCCGCCACCATAGAGTCCCCTGCACCCACCGTACTCACCACTTTGCCCTTGATAGCCCCTCTCGTGTACACACCCTCTTGTGTCACCAAAATGGCACCATCGCCACCTCTGGACACCAACACATTTTGTGCACCCATTTGCAATAGTTTGCGTGCATACTCCACAATGCCTTGCTCTGTATCAGGGATTTTTGCCCCAAAGATTTCGCACAGCTCTTCAAAATTGGGCTTTATCAAAAAAGGTTTGTGGGGCAAAGATTTTATCAAAAGGTCTCCCGTGGCATCCACCACAAATCGCACACCCTTGCTCTTCATTGTCTCCATCACTCTACCATAGACCCCTTTGTCCACACTGCTTGGCACACTCCCACAAAGACATACAAGGTCGCCCGAGACCGCCTTTTGGACTTTGGAAAGCAAGGCTTGTATGTCTTTTTCGCCAGCATTCAACCCATCCGCATTGACGCCTAGTTCGCTGCGTTCGTCCATAATCTTGACATTGATACGAGTATCTCCCTCAACGCTCACAAAATCAGCCCGCAAGTCTCCCATCAATTTTTGATAGCCTTGTCCAATCAACCCACCCAGAAATCCAAGTGCAAGATTGTCTATCCCCATCACAGACAGCACCTTGGACACATTGACACCTTTGCCCCCTGCGTGCATCGCCACTTTTTGGGCTCTCGCTACCGTATCCATCTCCACTTTGTCCACATACAAATAATAATCCAAGGCTGGATTCAAAGTCACTGTATAAATCATTTTTCCTCCTCCTCACAAAACCAAAACCAAGATTGTCTTTGCTTTGTTTTTGTGCAGTGTTTTTCTTTTGTATTGTTTGTCTTTTTTGTACTATCTATCTTGGATTGACTCATTCTGCCACAATGATTTCAAAATTATCCACAAATGCTTTGCCAGGTCTCTTGTCCGTAAAAATGCCTACGCTTCTTTTTCGCCCAAAACAAACGGGTGCCACCAATCCAAACTTGCTGCTATCCGCAAGCACAAAACTTTTTTGTGCCCTCTCAATGCACGCATCCTTGATTTTGGCTTCCTCCACATCGGGCGTCGTCAGTCCGCCCTCCACATCCACGCCGTTGACACCCAAAAACGCTTTGGTAAAGTTGTACCTAGCAAGCACAGATACCGCCTCAATCCCAATGATGGCCTCCGTTCTCGGCTTGATACTCCCGCCCAGAATGTGCACCTCACACCCCTTTGCAGACAGTTTTCCCGCACACACAATGGAGTTGGTCACATAGACCGCCCCTTTGGCAAGCGTCAAGTCCGCCAAAATCTCGGTAGAACTCCCTGCATCCAAAAACACAAAATCGTCATTGCCAATATACTGGACCGCCTTTTTTGCAATGGCACGCTTTTTCTCGCACTCCAACCCTCGCCTATATACAATGTTTTCCTCGTGCACTTTGGTGGTCGCTGTGGTTTTTGCAAGCATCACGCCCCCAAACACCTTGATGATGGCATTGGTCTCTTGCAAATAACCGATATCACGCCTAAGCGTAGTCTCCGATGTCCCCAAAAGTTCGCAAAGTTGTGTGGTCGTTGCGTTTTTGTGTGCTTTGAGATAACTCAAAATCATTTGATATCTTTCCTCAGCAAACATACGCTCTCCTACACGCTTTGGCACCTTGCCCGGTTCAACATCTTTGAACACCTGCACCAAGAGGTCTTGAACAACCACAAACCACAAACCACAAACCACAAACCACAAACATTCTCACCCAAGCATTTAGAATTTTTAAAATATTTAAAATACAAAATTCTAAATATTTTAAACAATTTCAATGCTTGCAAATCAATCATACACATTGTACCATAAACCCCGGCCTTTGTCAAGCATTTTTGAGATTTATTTCCTTTTTTGTTACTTTGTGCCAAATCTTGCCACCCTAGGCACAAATTTGTCCTTTTTTCCATATTATGCACCACAATTTTAAAAATTAGTAGACTTTTTTGCCCATATATGATACAATAATACTATAATAAATACAAAAAATTGTCTCTCACAATCCCAAAAAGGTGTATAAGGTGTATTATGTCAAAAGAAATCCTCAACAACAAAGAACGAATCATCCAAAGAGCCTCCTTGCGTGCGTCAGGAATGGACTGCGGAGACATTGAAAAACCTATCATCGGCGTCCTGTTTTCGCAAGAGTGTGACAAGGATGCTTTGCAACGCTTGCAAGTGGGCATCTTTGAAGGCGGCGGCACCCCCACATTGATGGGGCTGCCCACGGTGGATACCACACACGCTTTTTGTGCCAATGCCGAGCTGTACGGTATGCCGTACCGTGAACTTGTGGCGGACACCGTGGAGACGCTGATGGCGACTTCCTCGTTGGATGGATTTGTGTTGGTGTCCAGGGAGCCAATGACTTTGGCGGGTATGTGCATTGGTGCCGTGCGTGTCAATATGCCCTGCATTTTTTTGAACGGTGGCATACAAAACGCCCCCACAAGCCTTATGCAAGTCGCCCTAGACTACGCCAAAAACAAAGGCAACACCCTAGATATGGAGCAACTGGCACAAACCGAGCACTCCGCAAGCGTGGGCGACAATACGCTCGCCAACAACGCTTTGGGTGCCGTCTTGGAGGTCTTGGGTCTCGCTTTGCCGGGCGGTGGTTTGGCTACCAAAAATACACCCGCACACGGCTCCATCGCTCGCAAAACGGGACAAACACTCATTGACCTTGTCAAAAACGATATCCGCCCCAAAATGCTTTTGACCAAAGCAAGTCTCTCCAATGCGTTTGCCTTTTTGTCCGCTCTCTCTTTGAGCACGGACTGCGTGACCCATTTGCTGGCTCTCTGCATTGAATCCGGTCTTGACAAAGTCTCTTTGGACTCACTCAAAAATTTGAGTGAAAAGACACCAACGCTTTTGCGTCCCTTTGACACAACACCACTCCTTGTGAGTGCTTTTGCAAAAAGTGGAGGGACAATGGCGGTCTTGCAAGAGTTGTCCCGTATCGGTGTCATTGATGGCTCCGCCTCCACCGTGATGGGTCCACTGCAAACCTGGTACGACCAAAGCAAACTAGGAGCCGATGGGGTCGTTTCCTCCTCTCAAAACCCGCTCCTCCCTTGTGGTGGACTGGATGTCCTCTACGGCAACTTGGCTACTGATGGTGCTTTGTACAACCGCAAAGAACATTTGCAAAAACCGGCACCCCAATCCTACAAAGCCAAAGTCTTTGATACCCTAGAATCCGCCACCAGTGCCTTGCTACTCGGCAAAATCACCGCAGGCGATGCTTTGGTTGTCCGCTACCAAGGTCCTTTGGGTGCGCCTGGAATGCGTAGTGTATCCACCCTACAACACTTGATGGTGGGACTTGGACTTTCCAAATCGGTGGCTCTTTTGACAGATGGGCGTGCCACACAAAACTACGATGGCTTGTGCATTTGTGCCATCTCGCCCGAGGCCGCCCTTGAAAACGCAACGCTTTGTGCCGTGCGTGATGGAGACAAAATCACCTTTGACTCCTGCAAATCCAAACTAGAACTTGATATTGTGGCAAAAGAACTCCACAACCGACTCAAAAAAACGGACAGCAAAGACTTGGTCACCACCGGATTTTTGGGCAAATACACCCTAGCCGTTCAACAAGCCCACAAAGGCGCCACCACCAAAATACAAGGCAGAAAATCCAAATGGTAGGCTTGCCACCAAAGCAACAAACCACCAACCATACACCAACCGTTGCCTGCACTCTATCACAAGTACGCAACAAAGTTTGCACGATATCAAAAGTTTGCACCCACCAAAGCCTTAGGTGCAAACTTTTTTATGATTCACCAGCCTAAGCCCTACCGCCACCATCCCAAACTTTTTTCACGCCCAACGCTATCACCTATTCGCATAGGCAAATTTTCTTGACGCCAAAAGGCGTGGCTTTTGGCTAAAAATTTGGTCGCATCTTGATATGGGCTTTTTCTTTGATACAGCAGCCGAACAAAATACAACGGGCGAACGAAGTTCGCCCCTACTATGTACTTTTGCATAATTATACATTTTCTTGCATAATTATGCACTACCTCAGGACTACCGTCCAAAATTGCACTACTCTCAGACTTGCCTTGGGCACTGTTGGCAAATTCTTGTCCATACTTTACTAGCATATATTGATTGAAATACTCGCTCGTGAGCCGTACCGTTTCAGGGTCTGCTTGGAACTCTTTTATCATTTGCTCATTGAATTGAGGCATTGGTTTTTGTGACACTTGTTGCACGGCTTGATTGGCTATTTGGTTGATAGTCCCCATAGGGTTTTGCAAAAAATTTTGTGCCTGTTGCACAAGCGGTCCTGCTTGCTGTGCCATCTGATGGGCTTGGGCTAGTTCCGCTTGATACACTTGTGCCGCCTTGGCGATTCTATCATTCATTTGGGCAAATACAGGGTTTACTTGTTGCCCATAATCCATATTATACATATTTTGTACTCCTACTTATTTTTAGATGATAAAAAGGGACAAGGGCTTGTCACCCCTGCCCCTTTTGGAGATAAAGATATTTAATGCTTAAAGCCCCAAACCTACTGGGAACCCGATGGTCGCAGGAGGTGTGAAAGTGCCTGCTGTCAAACTACCGCTTGCCAAAAGTCCCATATTGGTGTTGGCAAAGTTGCTGTACACAAGTCCATTGGTACGACTTGCCTCTGCTCTGAGCAAGTCTCTTGTACGCATTTCACCAATGGCTGTTTTGAGGTTGGCTATCTCTGCATCCTTCTCTCTTGCAAGTGCACGGTTTTCAAATGCCAAGATATCTGCTCTTGTTTGTGCAGCACTGGTTGCGATGTGGCAATTGGTCTCTGCAAATTTCTTGTCTACATCGCCACGGAATTCAGCGGTAGCCAAACGGTTCTCCCAACCCTTGTTGTCCACATTGTGATTGACACCGCAAATTTCTCTGCTTGTATCAAATCTATTTTGCAATACTTCCCTTTGTGTTGCAAAGTTTGCTCCTTGCAAAGAAAGTGTTTGCTCAAAAGTACGGTTGGTAATCTCGTTGGTTTGATTTGCAGTTTGCAATGCGTTGGCGTGTCCTTGCTGCAAAAGAGCCAAAGTATCCACACGGCTATCCGTGTCATTACTTCCCCTATCGCCCCTGCGACCGCCAAAGCCATCACCAAAAAGCAATCCGCCCAAGATACCGCCCACAAAGCCTGCTCCCAAGCCACCGCCTAGCATTCCACTGCTTTCATTCCCACCACTAATAAATGTGGGAGTAGTTCCGCTTGTTTCTACCATAATAGTATTCCCCTTCAAATAAATTCAGTGAATACCTAACCCTAGACTGGGATAAAGTTGTGAGACCCAATCCTTTTGTCTTAGGTTAGGTCTCACAATACTAGTATACTACATTGTATAAAATAACACAATCTTTTTGTGGTTAGTGTTTTGATAGCAAATTGTTAGCGATTTGTTAGTTTCTGCCCCTTTTATCCTTTTCTATGACCGCCCATTGTTCTTCTGTTAACAAGGTAGGTTTGGTCCACCCCAATACAGTGTCAATTTCTTGCTGAATAACTGCTTTTCTGCGTTTTCTGTCAAATTTATTTGATTTATGCGTGTTTGCAGTATGTTAAGAGGCATAAACACTGGCAATTCTATCTTTTTTGCCCCTTGTTCAAAGTAAGTTCGGTCCTTTTCACTTCGTCTACCTTTTCTCACTTTTCCAAACGCTTCAAACACCGATGTAGCAGACAGCAATCTTGTGCCACCCGCTAAAATGTAACATTGCAATTCTATGCTACCAATTTTCAGTGGAGCACTATATAAAGCCTCTTTCATATTATTCATAATATTTATTATAGCATAATCCACAAAAATATGCTACTAATTTTGTCCATAATCTGCCACGACAATACAAATACAACCTTTGCTATGGCAATACTCTTTGTCTACCACCACTTGAATCCCTTGTTTTTGGATGTGCCGTACGGCTTGACTAATCAATGCGTGGTATATCTCTTGCGTACATACCATTGTCCATTGTACCTTGCTCATATTTTTACCCCCAATCGCTTAATGATTGTTTGTCTATGATGCCGCACCCCGCTATAACTATAACCCGTTTGTTTTGCTATCTCTTGCCAAGTCAAATCGTGCTTGACTTTGAGCACCAGCGTGTCTATGCTCCCATTGTGCAATCCGTGCTCCCTTGCATACGCTCGCAAGTCCGCCTCGCTCATTCTATATAGGCTCATTTCCC